>NZ_NEJR01000025.1:0-55825 GCF_002113165.1 Pseudomonas sp. B19(2017) | reverse complement strand
CCCCGAGGACCCCCCATGGCCACCCCCCACCTGCAATACCACCTGCAACTGCTGAACCACCTGCGCACCATCCTGGCAGCGCTGGGTGACGCCGAGCAGGTACCGGAGGAAAGCCACGCCCTGTTCCTCGAGCGCTTCGACGAGCTGCTGACCCTGCTGCCGCAAGACCCTCTGCAAAGCCAGTACCTGGGCCAGGACCTGATCTGCCAGGTAATCCAGCGCTACCCGCAAATCGCCCACCTGGTGTCGCGCGACCTGCTGTGGTTCTTTGGCGGCGACTGCCTGCACTATATGCCTGACGAAGAACTGAACCTGTACCAGGCCCTGGAAGAGCGCCGCTACGAATGCGAACAGCGAGGCGAAGCCTTCGACTGGCTTGAGCAAAAGCAGCTGCTGGCTGCGGCAGCAGCCGATACCCGCCACTGACCCTCTTCCGCCCCGAGGAAATTGACTACGCCACCCCTCGCCAGACCCGATTTCCCCGGCACGTGCAGCCTTCCCCTACATACCCCCTGTGTTGCCCTGCGTACTCTGCCATCGCGCTGAGATACATGAGTTCGCAGCGATCAACCACACAGGGATTATCCAATGAAAAAAACACTTTCCGTGCTTGCACTGGGCCTCTGCAGCAGCGCGGCAATGGCTTCCATCATCAACTTCGAAGGCACTGTCAGCGGGCCTGGCACCTGCCCTATCGACGTGGTTACCCCTGGCGGCCCAAGCATGCCACTGATCAACTTGGGTAACTACAACACGTTCAACTTCGACAAGGTCGGGCAAGAAACCTCTCCAAAGTACTTTGCATTGCGCGTACCTGCAACCTGCGTAACCGGCACGCAAAATGCGCATGCCACCTTCCAGGCAGGCCACGGCGCCGACCCGACCAATCCCGACCTCTACGCGTTGAGGGACGGCCTTGGCTACAGCACCGGCCTGGGCCTGGCGATCAACGACCTCGCGACCCGCCTCAAGCCCAATACCGAATCGATGGCCTATGAAGTGAAGGACACCGGCGACACCGACATGATCTTCTCGGCGCGCCTGGTCACCACTTCGGCAACAGTGACCGAAGGCCAGATCGATACCAACATCTCCTTCAATGTCGATATCCGCTGATTCAAGCCCCCTGGCGCTGCTAGGGGGGACTCATCCGTTTTGCTTCTCATGCCGGTCCCACCATGTCCATAACCACACTGCGCAAGTACGCACTCAGCTTTGCCTGCCTGGCAACGCTTTCTTCAACCAGTGAGGCGGCCTTGACCATCAGCGCCACCCGCGTTGTCCACGCCAGTGACAAACACAGCAGCTCGGTGGTTGTCGCCAACCCCAGCCAGGCCCCATACGCGGTGCAGGCCTGGGTCAACACCGCAGCCGACGACACCACCAGCGCCGTGCCCTTTGCCGTATCCCCTACCCTGTTCCGGCTCGACCCCAAGCGCGAACAGCTGGTCAAGATAAACGCACTGCCGAACAACCTGCCTACTGACCGCGAATCGCTGTTCTACTTCAATGTCCAGGAAATCCCCCAGGTCGACAGCGGTCAGCAGAACGTGCTGAAAATCGCCCTGCGCACCCGTATCAAGCTGTTCTACCGGCCTAGCCAGGTAAAAGGCGTGCCCGAACAGCAACTGGACAGCCTGCAGTGGTCGCTTACCAGCAGCAACGGCAAGGCCTACCTGCAGGTGTACAACCCCACGCCCTACCACTTCACCTTCGGCCGGCTGGAAGTGGGCAAGCCAGGCAGCGTTGAAAAAATCGACACTGCCCTGATGGCGCTGCCGATGCAGAAACAGTCGTTCGAACTGCAGACGACCCGGGCCACAGAAGGCTTGCAGGTACGCTTCACCACGATCAACGACTATGGCGGCACCACACGCCTGGTAGAAAAAACGCTACCCCTGTCGCCCGGATGACGCAGCCATTCAGTCGCGTAGGGCAAGGTCAAGCAGTGGAAAATGGGCCGGTGGTGGCTGGGTCTGGCCTTGGTCGAAACCGACCATGACCCTGAAGGTGACCGTGTCACGCTTCAGCGATTGCAAGAAGGCCTTGGTCGCCTTGACTGCCAGGCCATTTTTTACTTCTGACGAAGTCAAGGCATGCTCTTTCAGTACCTCTTCGGCCACACCCTTGCCATCTTGCAAGCTGACACCGCTGACGAGCAACGTTACCCTGTGATCGGTATGAATGAAGCGCCAGGGCTTGACGGTAATGACCAGGCCATCTGCCGGCACACTGGACAGGAATACCGTAGACACCGTGGCTGATGGAACGTCCGGTGGCGGAAAACCCTGCGTCAGCGCAAGGACGGTCACATTCAGCGGCTGCGACGGATGAGCCTTGCCATTTTTATCCGTCACCTCAAAGTACACCTTCAACAGTTTGCCACTGTGCTGTGCAAGCCGGTCGAGCGGGATTTCGTACTCACCCGGATAGCCTGATGCCTCTTCAGTCGCCAGGTAGCTACCGACACTGCCCGGCGCCCCCCAGAACACCGCTACCTGCTCCCCGGGGTATACAGCCCCCGCAGGGACTGCAACCCTCATGTAGTTGATCTTGGGGTTAAGATCCAGGGTCACCTGTTGGCCGGTACCATTAGCGTGGCTGATGGCCGGCCAGCTCAAATCCCTGGGCAGCGGTTCTGCATCAACCTCCAGCGGTACCACTTTCGGTTCTTCGGGCTCACTTTTGTTACCGGCATAGTCATAAAGCCGGTAATGCGCAAAACGTTGCCCCTTCCCTCGCTCTCGGATGGTTTTGCCCTCTATTTCCAGGGTCACCGGAAAGTCGCCCTTTTCGAGTACCTTCTCACCAACAAGATGGTCTTCGTACAGCTGCACATCCCAGTACCAGCGAATACGGTCGCCAGGCACGAAGGTTTGATAATCCGGCACACGGGCGACAAGCACGTCGTCGTGATTGTCCAGGTAATCCGCCGTTACGCCACCGGCGAGCACCTCATCGTCGAACAGCAAGGCACCGCGATCCCCACCCAACCTGGGCCCGGTCAGGTCCACGGTGATGGTCAGTGGTTTCGAGTCCCCTTCGGCACCGTTGTAAGCCTTGACGCAGTAGGTCAATGCAGGCGTGCTGTCATCCTTCAGGTGCTGCAGAGGAATATCGACGTAGTAGTCGTCCGGGGCAATGGGCGCCACCCATTCCCTGGTTTCACCTACCTGCTCCCCGTCCCACATCAGCTTCAGGGTCTCTGGCGTGCCGGGAGCAGGGCTGGAGCCCGGCCAAGGGGTGACATATACCCGCAACGGCTTGTCCAGCAGGTGCAGAGGGATGACGTTCTGCGCGCCACCCTCCAGGTTTTTCAGCGAGCCTACCACCCATGGAGGAGGAAAAATTGGATCTTGTTCCACATTACCCATAGCCTACGCTCCAAAATGTCCGGTCGGATGCAATGAAAGGCTCGCAACGCCTTACCAGCTGTAATGCACGCCCAGGTTTACGCCCCAAGGCTGCTCCAGGGCCCTGCCGTTGCTGTAGTCGAAATCGGCATGCACCTGCAGGCGGTCCATCAGCGACACCGCCACCCCCATGCCCAGCTCGCCACGCGAACCGGACAGGTCATTGTCGAACCGGTGATTGTTGACCTTGACCTGATTGTTGTTGGCGAACTCGTGCACGTAGGCCAGCCGCACATAGGGTTGCACCGCCTGCCCACCTTCAAGTTTCAAGGTTCGGCCCGCCGTGGCGCCGGCCTTGCCCAGCACCGAGTGGGTGGTGTCACCGTCAGCCTTCAGGCCATTGTCCAGGTGATAATCCTTGCCCTGGATACCCACTACCGACAGTTGCCCGAACGGCTCGACGAAGTAGCCATCCGCCAAGCCCAAATGGCGGCCGAATTCTACCGACGCCCCCAGGCCGACATTGTCGTAGTCGCCCTCGGTGCGCTGGCCATCACTGAGGCTGACCTTGGCCTGGTTGTCGAAGCGGTTGAGCTTGACCACGCTGTCCAGGTAAGGTCAGTTCGACGGTATCAAGGTTGGCTTCCAGCACAGGGGCAATAGCCGGGAATGCCGTCGGCAGTTGATTGGGGTAAGGATGGACACGGTCGAAGATCAGGGTCAACGGAGGGAAATCTACAGGCAGCGGGCTGTTGTAAGGGATAACCCTGATAAAAAAGGCATGCTTGCCTTCACCCCATTTTTTTACCTTCTCTTTTTCCAGTGGTACCTGGAAGGGAAAATCACTGTCTCGATCATATTGACCGCTGTGCAGTTCCTCTTCGATTCCACCGTCTGGCAGATGATACAGCCACATCTGGTCAAACTCCCCGTAACTGGGGTCACCTGCGGCATTCCAGTTCTGGACGGTCAACTCAATCGAAGTTGAATCGTCGGTCAATACCTCACTGCACATCGTATTGTCGGTGGCGTCTGCCAACAGGTCCGGGTCTATTTCAGGCGCGACAGGCGCAAGAACAACATTATCGTCTTTCATCATGGCGCCTCAACGTTATAGGGGCTATGGGACACAGGTACAGGGTTATTGAAACCCTCGCCCCCCTCCCGCACAACTGGCAGTTTTGTCAGTTGCCAACACGGCCTTTGTACAATCCGTATACTGCCTGAAACAATAAAAAGCCCGCGCTAGCGCGGGCTTTCAGCGGGTAACGCTGCTACAAGCTCAGGGTCAACTTTGCCCACTCAAACGATCCACGCCATCATAATAATATTGCGAGGCTACCCCTGCCTTGACCACAGACCTCAGGCGGCCAGTGGGGTCATACTGCATCTGCATGCCCTCACCATCATCTTCGAGGTTGCCGTCGTCGTCGTAATGCAAATGCGCCTCGGCTGTATAACCTAGATAGCTGTTGGTTATCCTGCTGAGCTGCGCGGGGTCTCGATTCTCGAAGAAGTACTCGGCCACATTCTCACCCGGTTGTTGTGTGACTTTATCCGTCAGTTCGGTGATAACCAAAATAATATTGTCCAACGGATCAAACTCAAATGCCTGGGTGCGAATTTCGTGCCCTTGCGGGTCGACCGGTGACAAGGTACCACTGCACTTGTAGTCATACAGGCGACCGCGACTATCGTAAGCATAACTTTCGTTCCGGAGCCAGCCATTATGTTCCTTCAGTAGCCGACCAGCCCCGCATTACCGTGCCGCCCGACAGGCGCTGGACGATTTGTTCTTTGGTAAGGTCTAACATGTTCAATACCTCGAAGTACTGGGCGTGTGCGGCCCTGTAAACAAACGTGAATAACGTTTAGTGACTGGCCATGTTTCCCCTGCTGCGTCAGCACCCATAGCCGATGGCATGCAGGTATTTTTTATCCTCATGCCTTCACCGTCAGACCACGCCACGGGAACTCCCAGGGGGTGACGCCATCAAACTTGACACTGGCCCACACTCTGAATTCTTTATTCGGTTCCAGCTTTTTCAGCAGGTCATAACTCAGCATATCGACGACACCCTCCGTGACTTCCGCCTCTTTAACCGGCACGTCCTTTCGCACAAATTCGTCGGCTGGCTCAAGGCCTATCCCTGAGACGTGGATACTCAATAGTTGATCTTTTTTAATGAACGCCCACGGTTTCAAATTCAGCCTCGCCCCCTCAGGTTTCAGTTGCAGATTCCCCTGCAAATCCGCATCAGGGGAATCAATAATCGGGTAATTAGACTTCTCCAATGGCAGCACCAGCAGTTTTACCGGCTTGCTATCCCAATGCTGCGGCGTTTCACGGTCCACGATCCGATAAAACACGTCGAAACGTTTCGACGCCTCATTGCCCATATTGGCCCCGATGAATTCAGCCGGAACGTTAAACACCCGCGGGCCCTCTGTAGTTGGGCGGTAGATCACTGTACGGCCACCGTTCGGGTCACCTTGCCAGTGCACTTCAAAGTCTTCATTCGGGAGTAAATCGGCCTCTGCGGGAATGATGACCTCAGCGCCATTTCTCCGGATGCCGAAGGCATCGATGTCATACTCGTTGCCCTCCAGATACTTGCTACCCCTCACTGTTGGCATGGGAGGCACGACACGGGGCGCCCTCACCACCAGTGACTGCACCTGTGAGGTCAACGAGGCACCTTCCCGGCCATACTGGTAATACACCTGCACCGCGCCGATACTGGCGGACAACACAGCCGGTTCAATACGCAGCGTAAACTGTCTGGCCACAAGGCTACTTTCATCCAGGCGGGTAACTTGCACATGTGCCTCACCTGATGGCATAACCCAGGCCAGCAGCAGGTAATCACCCACCGCAGCGTTCGGATAACCCTTGATATGCACCTGCACACCGTCGGGGTAGCTGCCAGGATCGATGGGGTCACTGCCATCGCCCACTTGCGGTGCAGGCAGTAGCGTGCCGGGGTCCGTCGGGCCGCTGATCACGAATTTTTGCGCGCGTGATGGCGCAGCTACTCCGCCCGCAGACTATGATCGTTCGTCAATCAGTGGCTCTGAACGCTCATACACCGGCTGGGAACCCGTTGCCCCGCAGCAACCTGCCGCCAATCCAGGACGCTCATTCAAACTAGAGGACAATACGATTACTGTGTTGTCTAAAAAGAAAGGATTAATTCGAAAACAATTCGAAAGCCACGACGAAGCCAGAGCCGTTTTTGATCGCCTTTAGAGGTTAAGGAATATTAACCGCTCAGGTGATGCAGATATTATCTGCATCACCTTTTTTCTTAACCAATTCATCTTCTCTCTAATTTAACCCCGCCCGCAGACTTATCCCCCTCGTCCCCAGACTAACCCTACAGCCCTACCCCGCACTGCTCCTTATCCTCCCTCCCCACCAAGCGACCGCCTCGCCCAAGCCAACTACGCCTCGCTTGCCACCGTCGGCACCACCTGACCGCCGCGCTCCAACGTCCAACCCAGGCATCCGTCATGCTCAAGCCCCACATACGCCGGCAGGCGCTGTCACGCCTGCGCTTTTTCCACCTCCCCGCGCTTGGCGCCAGCCTTTTGAGCCTGCCAGCCCTGGCCGCCCCGCCCGACCTGCAGTTCGAGCCCGGTTTCATCCGCCAAAGCCCAGGGCAACCGGCCGATGCCGGTGCCCTCGCCTTGCGGGCCCTGGCCGAGCAGCGGCCGCTCGCCGCCGGTCGCTATGCATTGGAGCTGTACATCAACCTCAGCCCGAAGGGCAAACACGAAATCAACCTCGACGAGAGCGGCGATGGCCAGGCCCTGGTGCCTTGCCTGAGCGCCGGGCTGCTGGGCGAACTCGGCGTGCGGGAGCAAAACCTGACCGCCAGGCAAGCCGGCACCGCTGGCGGCTGCATCGACCTGGCCACGCAACTGCCCGGCGCCAGTGCCGACCTCGATACCGGCAAACTGCGCCTGCACCTGTCGATCCCGCAGTCGTACCTGCGCCGCGACAGCAGCGGCACCGTCGCCGAAAGCCTCTGGGACCACGGCATCAACGCCGCCTTCGTCAACTACCAGGCCTCCACCCAGCACAGCAACCGGCGCGGCAGCGGCAGCCGCAACAGCCAGGACCTGTACCTGAACAGCGGCGTCAACCTGTACGGCTGGCGCCTTCGCAGCCAGCAGGCGCTGCGCGAAAACCAGCAAGGCGATATGCGCTGGACGCGCAGCAATACCTACGCCCAGCGCGACCTGCCAGCCCGCTGGGGCACCCTCACCCTCGGCGAAACCTTCACCCAGGGCGAAATCTTCCGCAGCTTGCCATTCAAGGGGGTGAAGCTGGCCTCCGACAGCGAAATGCTGCCCGACGCCATGCAAAATTACGCCCCGGTGTTGCGCGGCGTGGCGCAAACCTACGCCAAACTGGAAGTGCTGCAGAACGGTTACCCGCTGTACTCCACCTTCGTCGCACCCGGCCCCTACGAAATCGACGACCTGGCGGTAGGTGCCAGCAGCGGCGAGCTGGAAGTAGTGCTGACTGAAGCCGATGGCCAGGTGCGCCGCTTCATCCAGCCCTACTCTACCCTCAGCAACCTGATGCGCGCCGGCGTGTGGCGCTACGACCTGGCCGTGGGCCGCTACCACGGCGCCTACCAGGCCGACGCGCCGGCATTGTGGCAAGCCACCTTGGCCCGCGGCATCGGCTGGGACAGCACGCTGTACGCCGGTGTGCTCGGCGGTGACTACTACCGCGCCACCACTCTCGGCCTGGGGCGGGACTTTGGCGCGCTCGGCGCACTGTCGCTGGACATTACCCAGGCCACCAGCGACCTTGGCCCGGCCTTGGGTGAAGTGCAGGGCAACAGCTTCTCGGCCCGCTACGGCAAGGCCTTCGACAACGGCACCAGCCTGCGCTTTGCCGGCTATCGCTACTCCACCGTCGGTTACCGCGACTACGACGAAGCCGTGCAGCAGCGAAATGCTTCCGACCTGTACCTGGGCAACCGCCGCAGCCGCCTGGAAGCCTCGGTGTACCATCACCTGGGCAGCGCTGGCGCGCTCAGCCTGACCCTGTCGCAGGACGACTACTGGCACAGCAGCCTGCAACGGCGCCAGTATCAGTTGCAATACAACACGCAACTGCCGCACAACATCAGCCTCAACCTGTTTGCCTCGCAATCGCTCAGTTCGTCACGGAACAACGACCGCATCATCGGCCTGGGCATTACCTTGCCGCTGGACTTCGCCCACGCCTCCAGCGCCACTTTCGACCTGCAGCACAGCGCCGGCAAACACAGCGAACGCGCCAGCCTCAACGGCCACTTCGACGAGCGGCGCCTGAATTACCGAGCCACGCTGGCCAACGACGGCCAGCGCAGCGGCAGCCTGTCGCTGGCCTACCAGGGCAACCAGGCCAACTACAGCATGGGCTACAGCGAAGCCGCCGACTACCGCAACCTGTCGCTGAGCGCCAGCGGTGCCTTGTTGGCACACCGCGGCGGCATGCTGCTGGCACCGTTCATGGGCGAAACCAACGCCGTGGTGCACGTGCCGGACATCGCCGGGGTTGGCGTTGGCCAGGCACAACAGGGCAAAACCAACCACGCAGGCTATGCACTGGCACCGTACATGCGGCCCTATCGCGCCAACCAGCTGGTGCTGCAACTGGACCAGCTCGACCCGGAAATCGAAATCGACAACGGCGCCACCCAGGTGGTGCCACGCCGCGGTGCGGTGGTGCTGGCCGAATTCCCGGCGCGCCGGGTCAACCGCCTGGTGCTGACCCTGTTGCAAGCCGACGGCCAGCCCTTGCCGTTTGGCGCACAGGTCAGCGATGCCCAGGGCCAGGTACTGGCGGTTGTCGGCCAAGGGGGCCAGGCACTGGTGGCCACCGACCTTGAGCAGCAGCAACTGCAGGCCAGGTGGACCTCAGGCAGCGAGCAGCTGTGCCGCTTCATGATCACCCCTACCACCTTGCCACTTGAACAAGGCTACCGCCTGCAGACCTTGCACTGCCAAGCCACACCCGACTGGAAAAGCCAATGAACGCCTTCCCTCGCTGCCCCCTGTTGCCAACCTTGTTGCTGGCCAGCCTGCCGCTCATTCACCTGCCGGCCGCCTACGCCGCGTCAGGCTGTAAAATCATCAATGGCCCTGGCCCCGCTACATTCACGGCAAATTTCAATGACGTGTGGGTCCCCAGGGATCTGCCGGTCGGCGAACCGATTACCCACCTGCGGGTTCCCGTCGTGGACGACCCGGGCAATCGGGTCGTCGAGTGCCACAACAGCGCCGACCGCCTGCTGGAAGCCCACGCCGACTACACCACCCCGTTCGCCCACGACGTGCCAGTGCGGCTCGGCAACGGGCGATTTGCCAACCGGGTCATCAGAACCCGCATACCGGGGGTTGGCGCCGTGGTCGAACTGGACCACCCGTTCAGTGGCGGAGCGCCCAACACCTTCACGCCGAGCACGGGCAGCACCCTGCTACCTTACAGCGGCACCAACATGACCAGCATGGCCGTACCGATCCAGATCGGCCCGATCAGCATGAGCGTCACACTGGTCAAGATCGGGTCAATCGCAGCCGGGCCGATCATGCTCGATGAAGAGGTGGCTCGCGGCAGCACCTCGGATGCAGCGGATGCCTTCCGCCTGCGCATCAGCGGCAACCTGAACCAGGCGCAGTGCACGCTGAAAAGCGATGCAGTCAGTGCCGACCCGGTTGATCTGGGCAGCCATACCGTGGCGGATTTCCCGGTAAAGGGCACCACCACCGCCAGCATGCCGTTCCACATCACCCTGAGTGACTGCGAAGACGACCCAGCTTCAAGCACGGCCACGGCCCATATCTACCTGACAGGCACCGACGGCTCGGTCGCGCTCGACCCGAAACAGGGCCTGTTCAGCCTGGGCAATGGCTCGACAGCGAAAGGCATCGGCATCCAGATCACCGATGACTTGGGCATTCCTGTGCCGTTGGCAGAGCACGTTTCGACCAACAAGAAACTTGAGCTGCCGGTCACCCGCCTGCCCTATCGTGCGCATTTCTATCAAACGGACGACCGGGTCACCCCTGGCGTGGCCAAAGGCGCACTCGACTTCACCATCAGTTATCGCTGAACGGCCTGCCCTGGCAGCGCGAATGCCGTATTCGTGCAGCCAGGAGCAGTAAACCAGGCACGCAAAAACGCAAAAAGGAACCCGAAGGTTCCTTTTTGCGTTACATGTTTGGAGCGGGAAACGAGACTCGAACTCGCGACCCCGACCTTGGCAAGGTCGTGCTCTACCAACTGAGCTATTCCCGCAATTTGAAGCTTTACCGCTAATCGGCGTGAAGCGCCTTGACGACCTTCACCACCACTGCACCGTGCGAACGCCACAGTATTTAAACTGGAGCGGGAAACGAGACTCGAACTCGCGACCCCGACCTTGGCAAGGTCGTGCTCTACCAACTGAGCTATTCCCGCAAATGGCGTCCCCTAGGGGACTCGAACCCCTGTTACCGCCGTGAAAGGGCGGTGTCCTAGGCCACTAGACGAAGGGGACACACAACACTTTTCAGTGCACCAGAACAGAACCTCACGATTCAACCTGGATTTTCTTTTCCTGCCCCGCCGTTAAGCAGTGCCGGAGAAACTGGAGCGGGAAACGAGACTCGAACTCGCGACCCCGACCTTGGCAAGGTCGTGCTCTACCAACTGAGCTATTCCCGCAATGTGGCGTCCCCTAGGGGACTCGAACCCCTGTTACCGCCGTGAAAGGGCGGTGTCCTAGGCCACTAGACGAAGGGGACACGCTGCTGGCATTACTGCCTGCTTTCACTCCCTGCCGCGATTCGCTGTGCGCTTTACGCTGCAAGTGGCGCGCATTCTATGGAGGGTTCGTACAGGCGTCAACCCCTTTGTAGAAATTTATTTAAATCAATGACTTCCGGCTGGGTTGGGGTGCAGATGCTGGCGGGGTTGTCGATATAGAGAGAGGGGAGCCTGAAGGCGATGCAGTACCGGTAGGAGCAGCCTTGTGCTGCGAAAGGGCCGGCACAGGCATATAGCCGCTATTCGCCCCCAGGCAAACTCACTACACTCAAAGCTGTAATTCTTCTTCAATGAGGCATTAACGGTGACACCACTTCTGATCACCCTGCTCATCGTGGCGGGTATCGCGTTGCTGATCGTGATCGGCTACCTCAACAACGTGGTCGAGAACGGCAAGCTCGAGCGTGCCCGGATGAAGGTCGAACTGGCCGACCGCCTGCGCCGCTGTGGCGAAATCACCGAGACCTTCCCCGGCCAGTTCATGACCCCGGCGCTGAAGCTGTTGCTGACTCGCCTGGAGCTCAACCTCAATCAGCGCCAACTGGCGATGGACAAGCATAACGCCGAACTGAAGGCGCGCATTGCCGAACTGGAGGGGTTGATTGCCCAGGGCACGCAGATTCCGGTGAACAACCCGCCCAACCCGATCCAGACCGAGATCAAGGCCAAGGATGTGCGCTTCCTGTTGGAGGCCCTGCACAATCAGGTGACCCGCGCCGCGCAAGAGGGCTTCCTGCCGACGCCCGAGGCCAAGCAATGGATCAAGGAAATCCGCCATATCCTGGTGCTGCTGCATATCGAGTTCTTCAACAACCTCGGCCAGCAGGCCCTGCAGAAGAACCAGCCAGGCCAGGCGCGCCTGGCCTTCGAGCGCGGCGTGCAGTACCTGCGCAAGCAGCCGGAGCCCAAGGTGTATGAAGAGCAGCTTACGTACCTGGAAAAACTGCTGGCCCGTGCCAACGCGCAGGTGCTGGACCGCATGGCCCCGGCGGACGATGAGCAGAACGAACTGACCCAGGGGCTCAAGACCGATGAGGACGAGACCTGGAAGAAGAAGGTGATGTACGACTGATGTTTGAACCTGTGCCGGCCTCTTCGCGGGCTCGCCCGCTCCCACAGGGATCGCACCAGGCCTGAGGTCGGTGCATTATCTGTGGGAGCGGGCAAGCCCGCGAAGTGGCATGCACAGGCGCCACAGCACTCAGCAGTCAGTCAGCTCCAGAAAAATCGCCGCCAACCGCTCCAGCCCCACCTGATCAGCCTCGCTGAACCGCGCCAGCTTCGGGCTATCCAGGTCCAGCACACCAATCAACCTGCCCTCTTTCACCAACGGGATCACCAGCTCGCTGTTGGACGCGCTGTCACAGGCAATGTGCCCCGGGAACGCATGCACGTCCTCTACCCGCTGGGTCTGCCGGGTGGCTGCCGCCGCCCCGCACACGCCCTTGCTGAACGGGATGCGCACACACGCCACCTGGCCCTGGAACGGGCCCAGCACCAGCTCTTCGTTGCGGTTGAGGTAGAACCCCGCCCAGTTCAGGTCGTCCACCTGGTTATAGAGAAACGCCGAAAACTGCGCGGCATTGGCGATGAAGTCACGCTCGTCGGCAAATAGCGCCTGCACTTGCGCAGCCAGCAGGTTGTAGCCGTCGAGGCCGGCGCCACTGGCATTGAGGTCGATCATTTACTTTTGCTCCAGCAATTGCAGCCCGACCCAGTAGCGGGCGAACTGATAGGCACAACGGCCATTACGGTTACCGCGGCCGGTGGCCCAGCGCACGGCGAGGATATCGAGTGCTTCGCTGCGCTGCCAGGCAAGGCCCGCAGTTTGCGCGAGCTGGCCGATCCAGTGCTCGACCACGTTCAGGAAATGCTCCTGGGTGAAGGGGTAGAACGACAGCCACAGGCCAAAACGGTCGGACAGGGCAATCTTGTCCTCCACCGCTTCGCTGGGGTGCAGCTCGCCGTCCACCCGCTTCCAGTTTTCGTTGTCGCTCTCCTTCTCCGGCACCAGGTGTCGGCGGTTGGAGGTGGCGTACAGCAGCACATTGTCCGGGGCCTGCTCCAGCGAGCCGTCGAGCACGCTCTTGAGCACCCGGTAGTCGCCCTCCCCGGCTTCGAACGACAGGTCATCGCAAAACAGGATGAAGCGCTGCGGCAGCTTCTGCAGCTGCTCGACCACGCGTGGCAGGTCGGCCAGGTGGTCGCGTTCGATTTCGATCAGGCGCAGGCCTTTGCCTGCATGCTCGGCCAGCAGGGCACGGACCAGCGACGATTTGCCGGTGCCGCGCGAGCCCCACAGCAGGGCGTGGTTGGCCGGCATGCCGTTGATGAACTGGTGGGTGTTGCGGCCCAACTGGTCACGCTGCTGGTCGACGCCGATCAGGTCGCTCAGGCGGATGTCCAGGCTGACGTCCAGCGGCAGCAGGTAGCCGCTGCGGCCATCGCGCTGCCAGCGCGCGGCCAGGGTGGTTGCCCAGTCGATGTCCGGGCGTTGCGCGGGCAACAGGGGTTCGAGGCGTGCCAGTACCGATTCGGCGCGGTCCAGGAAAGCAATCAAGCGAGCGTCCATGACGACTCCTACGAATTTCAGTTTTTTGGGGCCGCTGCGCGCCCCTTCGCGGGCTTGCCCGCTCCCACAGGGTCGCGTTCAGCCTGGGGCTACGCTGTATCCTGTGGGAGCGGGCAAGCCCGCGAAGGGGCGCCAAGCGGCCCCCGCTTGGCAATCAACTGAAATGAACAGACAGACCCACCAGCAGCCGGGGCTATTCGGCTATGCTTGCGCAGCGCAAGGGACGTGAAACCGGCTCGGGACACATGGATATCAAGTTCACCAATCGCCTGTCATACAAGCAAGCCCGGTTGACAGTCCTGGTCGGCTTCATCCTGGGAACATTGCTCAGTCTCATCCAGATCGGCATCGATTATGCCAGCGAAGACGCGTCCATCAACCGCGAAGTGCGCGCCTTGCTGCAAATCAGCCACAACCCGGCCTCGCGCATCGCCTACAACATCGACTCGGAACTGGCCCTGGAGCTGACTCGCGGCCTGCTGGAATCGCCAGCAGTGATTCGTGCGCGGTTGATCGACAACAACCAAACGGTGCTGGCCGACGTCGAGCGGCCGCGCCTGCAGGACCGCTACCGGCCACTCAGCGATTTCCTGTTTGGCGATCAGCGCCAGTTCAAGGAACGCCTGTACCTGACCCACATGCCCGAGGAATACCTCGGCACCTTGTACCTTGAAGTGGACACCTACGCCTTCGGTAGCCGCTTTCTCGACCGTGCCGGCGTCACCCTGCTCAACGGCTTTGCCCGCAGCCTGGTGCTGACCGGCATCCTCCTGGCGCTGTTCTACATGATGCTGACCAAGCCGCTGGTGACGGTGATCGGCGCGCTCAGCGGCAGCGACCCGCGCAAGCCCCGGCAAACCCGCCTGGCCTGCCCGCACGGCCACGAACATGACGAGATCGGCGTGCTGGTGAAGGTCGCCAACCAGCAGTTCGTCAGCATGGCCACCGAGATCGAACAACGGCGCACTGCGGAAAACCGCCTGACCCAGTATCTCAACGAGCTGGAAGACATCGTCTCGGCACGCACCAATGAACTCAAGGCCAGCAACAACAGCCTGAGCCTGTCCAACCAGGAGCTGGAAGAAGCCCGCCGCCGGGCGCTGGACATGGCCCAGGCGCGCGCCGCCTTCCTAGCCAACATGAGCCACGAAATCCGCACCCCGCTCAACGGCATGCTCGGCATGATCGCCCTGGCACTGGACAGCCCACTGCCCAGCGAGCAACGCCAGCAACTGGCGATCGCCCATGACTCCGGCAAGGTGCTGGTGGAGTTGCTCAACGATATCCTCGACCTGTCCAAGTTCGATGCCGGCCAACTGGAGCTGGAACGCATTCCGTTCGACATGGGCTCGATGGTCGAGGACACCGCCAACCTGCTGTCGCAAAACACCGCGCAAAGCGTGGAGCTGACCTGCCTGATCGCCCGCGACTTCCCCAGCAGCGTGCTCGGCGACCCCACGCGGGTACGGCAGATCGTCAGCAACCTGCTGTCCAATGCCCTCAAGTTCACCCGCTTTGGCCGTGTGGATGTGCGCCTGACGACCATGGTGGGCGGTGTACGCCTGGAGGTGCGCGATACCGGCATCGGCATCCCCGAGGAAGCCCAGGCACGGATCTTCCAGCCGTTCACCCAGGCCGGCGCCGGCATCACCCGCCAGTACGGCGGCACCGGCCTGGGCCTGACGCTGACGCACAACCTGTGCAAGGCCATGCAGGGCCGCCTGCATATCAAATCCGAGCCGGGCTTCGGCAGCCGCTTCAGCGCCGAGCTGCCACTGGCCGTGCACACCGAAGCCATTCCGCCGGCCCCCTTGCACGGGCGCGTGGCCGCACTGTGCACGGCCGGCAGCGGGCTCGACGAGCTGTTGCAGGACCAGCTGCCTGGCTGGGGCCTTGCCTACCAGCATCATGACAGCAGCGCGGGGCTGGACGCCTCGGCCATCGACCTGCTGATCACCGACCGTCTGGACCAGTTGTTCGAACTGCGCTGCGCACTGAAGACACCGATCCTGCTGGTAACCGCCTACGGCAACTTCCTGCCCAGCGAACAGTCGGTTGCCCTCGCCCCCCTGCACCAACTGGCCCGGCCGCTGGCGCGCAACGCCCTGTACCAGACCTTGCGCCGTACCTTGCAGGGCCATGAGCCCGAGCACCCGCTGGCCACCCCGGCCATTACCCGGGAACAAGGCCGCGCGCGCATCCTGCTGGTGGAGGACAACCCGGTGAACCAGCTGGTGGCAAAGGGCATGCTGGCCAAGCTCGGCTGCCAGGTGCAGCTGGCCACCCAGGGCGCCGAGGCCCTGGAGCTACTGGAACAGGACGAGTTCGACCTGGTGCTGATGGACTGCAACATGCCGGTGATGGACGGCTACGAGGCCAGCCGGCGTATCCGCCAGAGCGGCCGCTGGCCCGACCTGCCGATTGTCGCCCTCACCGCCAACGCCATGCCCGAGGAGCGCGAGCGCTGCCGGGCAGCGGGCATGAACGACTACCTGGCCAAGCCGTTCCGCCGCGAAGAGCTGCTGGCGCTGGTCGACCACTGGGTGCCCGTCAACGGCTGAGCAGGCGCTCGATGTCCGCTTCCAGGGCCTGCGGCTTGGTGGTGGGGGCATAGCGCGTTACCTGGCCGGTGGCCGGGTCGACCAGGAACTTGGTGAAATTCCACTTGATCTTCTGGCTGCCCAGAATGCCTGGCGCGCGCTGCTTGAGTTCGACGAACAACGGGTGGCTGCCGGGGCCGTTGACCTCGACCTTGCGGAACAGCGGGAAGCTCACGCCGAAATTGCGCTCGCAGAACTGGGCAATTTCCCGTGCATCGCCCGGCTCCTGCTTGCCGAACTGGTTGCAGGGGAAGCCCAGCACCACCAGACCGCTCATGCGGTAGGCCTGCCACAGTTGCTCCAGGCCCTTGTATTGCGGGGTAAAGCCGCACTGGCTGGCGGTATTGACCACCAGCAACGCTTTACCGGGGAAGTCGCCGAGCTTCTTGTGCTCGCCACCCAAGGTCACGCAGGGGATGTCCAGTAGCGATCCAGCCATGGTCGGGCTCCGGTCAGTCGCGCGGGCGCAGGTCGATGCACACCGAGTTGATGCAGTAGCGCAGGCCGGTCGGTGGCGGGCCATCGGGGAACACGTGGCCCAGGTGCGCATCGCAACGGGCACAGGTGACTTCGGTGCGGATCATGCCGTGGGAGGTGTCGCGGATTTCGATCATCGCGCTTTCCTCGATCGGCGCGTAGAAGCTCGGCCAGCCGCAACCGGAATCAAACTTGGTCTGCGCATCGAACAGTGGCAGCCCGCAGCAGATGCAGTGGTAGATGCCGTCGCGGCGCTCGCTGTTGTACTTGCCGCTGAACGGCCGCTCGGTACCCTTCAGGCGGCAGACCTGGTACTGCTCGGGGTCGAGCATCGAGCGCCATTCGTCCAGGGTTTTTTCGATCTTTTTCATGCAGAAACCTCGGCAGGCTGAATTTCACTGCGCGCCGTCTTTTCCGGGGCGCAGGTGGCACGTATATTAGTTGGCTTCGTGTGCCAGGCGTTCAGTCTGGCACCCGCTTCCTGCCCTTTCAAACCTTTCGGCGGGGCGTAGCGCGTTTTCTCAATCGGGATCCCATCATGCAGTTCAGCAAATCGAACAAGCTCGCCAATGTCTGCTACGACATTCGCGGCCCAGTGCTCAAGCACGCCAAGCGCCTGGAAGAGGAAGGCCACCGCATCCTCAAGCTGAACATCGGCAACCCGGCGCCGTTTGGCTTCGAGGCGCCTGACGAAATCCTCCAGGATGTGATCCGCAACCTGCCTACCGCGCAGGGCTACAGCGACTCCAAGGGCCTGTTCAGCGCGCGCAAGGCGGTAATGCAGTACTGCCAGCAGAAGGGCATCGAAGGCGTCACTATCGAAGACATCTACCTCGGCAATGGTGTGTCCGAGCTGATCGTCATGTCGATGCAGGCCCTGCTCAACAACGGCGACGAAGTGCTGATCCCGGCCCCCGACTACCCGTTGTGGACCGCCGCCGTGAGCCTGGCTGGCGGCAAGCCGGTGCACTACCTGTGCGACGAGCAGGCCGACTGGTTCCCCGACCTTGAGGACATCAAGGCCAAGATCACCCCGAACACCAAGGCGCTGGTGATCATCAACCCGAACAACCCGACCGGTGCGGTGTACTCCAGGGAGCTGCTGCTGGGCATGCTGGAGTTGGCCCGCCAGCACAACCTGGTGGTGTTCTCCGACGAGATCTACGACAAGATCCTGTACGACGAAGCCGTGCACATCAGCACCGCCTCGCTGGCGCCCGACCTGCTGTGCCTCACCTTCAACGGCCTGTCCAAGTCGTACCGGGTGGCGGGCTTCCGTTCCGGCTGGCTGATCATCTCCGGGCCCAAGCACCACGCGCAAAGCTACATCGAAGGCATCGACATGCTGGCCAACATGCGCCTGTGCGCCAACGTGCCGGCCCAGCATGCCATCCAGACCGCGCTGGGCGGTTACCAGAGCATCAACGACCTGGTACTGCCACCGGGCCGCCTGCTGGAACAGCGCAACCGCACCTACGAGCTGCTCAACGATATCCCGGGCGTGAGTTGCGTGAAGCCGATGGGTGCGCTTTATGCGTTTCCGCGGATCGACCCGAAGGTATGCCCGATCCTCAACGACGAGAAGTTCGCCCTTGACCTGCTGCTGTCGGAGAAGCTGCTGATCGTTCAGGGTACGGCATTCAACTGGCCATGGCCGGACCACTTCCGCGTGGTGACCTTGCCGCGGGTGGATGACCTGGAAGCGGCGATTGGCCGGATCGGGAATTTCCTGAAGGGTTATTCGCAGTAAGTGAAGGCCTCTTCGCAGCACAAGGCTGCTCCTACAGAAGAACGCACGCCCCTGTAGGAGCAGCCTTGTGCTGCGAATGGGCTGCAAAGCAGCCCCGAAATCCCCCAGGATGTTTCTTACATCCTGCAACGCTCTATCCCACAGCCCCCGCGCCATCCTCTGCCATACTCCGCCGTACACAGTTTGAAATAGTCGCCCGATTGAATCGGCACGGCCGGCACCTTATATACCCCGCAGTAAGCGACAACTCATCCGTCAGGAGAACGTAACAACCATGATGCGCATTCTGTTGTTTGTAGCCACCAACCTCGCGGTGGTGCTGGTTGCAAGCATTACCCTGAGCCTGTTCGGTTTCAACGGGTTCATGGCCGCCAACGGGGTCGACCTGAACCTCAGCAGCCTGCTGGTGTTCTGCGCCGTGTTCGGCTTTGCCGGCTCCCTCGTCTCGCTGTTCATCTCCAAGTGGATGGCGAAGATGACCACCGGTACCCAGATCATCAGCCAGCCGCGCACCCGCCATGAGCAGTGGCTGCTGCAAACGGTCGAAGAGCTGTCCCGTGAAGCGGGCATTAAAATGCCCGAAGTGGGTATCTTCCCGGCATACGAGGCCAACGCCTTCGCCACCGGCTGGAACCGCAACGACGCGCTGGTAGCCGTGTCACAGGGCCTGCTGGAGCGCTTCTCGCCCGATGAAGTGCGCGCGGTGCTGGCCCACGAGATCGGCCACGTGGCCAACGGCGACATGGTCACCCTGGCGCTGGTGCAAGGCGTGGTGAACACCTTCGTGATGTTCTTCGCCCGTATCATCGGCAACTTCGTCGACAAGGTAATCTTCAAGAACGAAGAAGGCCAAGGCATTGCCTACTACGTGGCAACCATCGTTGCCGAGCTGATCCTGGGCATTCTGGCCAGCATGATCGTGATGTGGTTCTCGCGTCGCCGCGAATACCGCGCCGACGAGGCCGGTGCGCAACTGGCCGGTACCGCAGCGATGATCGGCGCCCTGCAACGCCTGCGCGTGGAGCAAGGCCTGCCGGTGCACATGCCCGACACCATGAAGGCGTTCGGCATCAATGGCGGCCTGAAGCACGGCCTGGCCGGGCTGCTGATGAGCCACCCGCCGCTGGAAGACCGTATCGAGGCCCTGCGCCGTCGCGGTTGATCCAACCGGTAAAAAAAAACAAAGGGCGACTTCGGTCGCCCTTTTTTGTACTGGCTGCACCGGCCTCTTCGCGGGCTCGCCCGCTCCCACCGGTACCCCACAGCTATCAAGGCCTTTGGAGGACCTGTGGGAGCGGGCAAGCCCGCGAAAGGGCCAGTGCAGGCTACCTATCCGTCAGCGGCTGACTCGGTAAACCCGCTCCAACAAGCTCGATACCCCGGCCTGCAAAAACTTCGGGCTCTCCTCAATCACCTCCACAACCTCCAGCTCATCCACCTGCCACCCGGCAAACCCCTGCCGCAGCTCTTCATCCCCTACCGAAAACGGCGGCCCGCCCAGCAAGGATTGGTCGTAATCCAGGGTCACCACCACCCCTTGGCACCCCGCCGGCAGCAAACCCGACAACAACTGCATGTACGCCCCACGCATATGCGGCGGCAAGGCAATCACCGCCGCCCGGTCATAAAACCCCGCGCAGTCGCCAATATCCCCTGCCTGCAAGGCAAAGAAATCGCCGCACCACAATTCCACGTCACCACTGCGCCAGACCTCGAAAGCCCCGCGCTGCTGCACCTCGGGCTGCAACCCATGCTCGCAAAAGAAGTCCTCCACCGCCCGCCGCGACAGCTCTACACCCGACACCCGATACCCCTGCCCTGCCAGCCAGGCCAGGTCCAGGCTCTTGCCGCACAACGGCACTAGCACGCGGCTGCCCGGCACCAGACCGAGGGCTGGCCAATACTTCTGCAGATAAGGGTTCACCTGCGCCTGGTGAAAGCCGATCTGGTTGTCGGCCCACCGCTGCTGCCAGAACGCTGGCTCCATGATCACTCCCGATTTTTAGATGGTTTGTCGGTAAAAACTGGTTTGGATTTCGATCTGTAGTTGATCGAAGATGAGTGCATCTTAACCGTCAGGACCCCGCCATGCTGCCCAGCCTGTTCATTTCCCATGGTTCCCCCATGCTTGCCCTGCAACCCGGCGCCAGCGGGCCAGCGCTGGCCGGGCTGGCCAACGCCCTGCCCCGGCCGAAAGCGATCGTGGTGGTGTCGGCGCACTGGGAAAGCCGCGAACTGCTGGTCACCGCCAGCGTGCAGCCGGAGACCTGGCATGACTTTTATGGCTTCCCACCTGCTTTGTATGCGGTGCAGTACCCGGCGCCGGGTGACCCGACCCTTGCCAGCCAGGTCAGCGAACTGTTGCAGGCTGCCGGGCTGTCAGCACGGCTGGACCCGCAGCGGCCACTCGACCACGGCGCCTGGGTACCGCTGTCGCTGATGTATCCGGATGCGAATATTCCGGTGTTGCAGGTTTCACTGCCCAGCCACATGGGGCCGGCGCTGCAGGTCAAGGTGGGCCAGGCGCTGGCGGGGTTGCGTGCCGAGGGTGTGCTGCTGATTGGTTCGGGCAGCATTACCCACAACCTGGGTGAACTGGACTGGCATGCCGGGCCGGATCTGATCGAGCCTTGGGCACTGACGTTCAGGGATTGGGTGGTGGAAAAGCTTCGGGTGGATGACCAGCAAGCCTTGCTGGGTTATCGGCAGCAGGCGCCGTTTGCGGTGCGCAACCATCCCAGTGATGAGCATTTCCTGCCGCTGTTCTTTGCCCTTGGGGCTGGGGGCAAGTTTGGGGTTGTGCACCAAGGGTTCACTTTGGGGGCACTGGGGATGGACATTTATCGGTTCGGCTGAAAGGCCTCTTCGCGGGTTTGCCCGATCCCACAGGTCCTCCACAGGCCTTGAGAGCTGCGATGTACCTGTGGGAGCGGGCAAGCCCGCGAAGAGGCCCTGACAGGCAAAAAAATCCCCGACCGAGGCCGGGGATTTTTTCATTGCGCCAGGATCAATCCTCGCGGTAGCGACGCAGCTTCAGCTGCTTGCCAGCCACGCGGGTGTCCTTGAGCTTGGACAGCAGCTTCTCAAGGCCATCTTCCGGCAGTTCGACCAGGCTGAAGCTGTCGCGCACCTGGATGCGTCCGATGGCGTCACGGGCCAGGCCACCTTCGTTGAGGATCGCGCCCAACAGGTTCTTGGCAGCGATACCGTCACGGGCACCCAGGGCAGTACGGCAACGCACGCGGCCTTCGGCCAGCGGCATCGGCGCACGGCGCTCGCGGTCACCACGGTCCGGACGCTCGCCACGCTCACCACGCTCGGTACGCTCACCACGCGGGGCAAAGGTTGGTACCAGCGGCTGCTCACGCTCTACCGCGGCCAGGTCCAGCGCCTGGCCATTGGTGGCCTTGCGCAGCAAGGCCGAGGCCAAGGCACGGGCGCTGCAACCCAGGTCGTTGGTGAGGCGGTCGAACAGCTCGCCATGGGTGGCTTCTGCTTCGGCTACCAGCGGCGCCAGGCTGTTGGTCAGCTTCTTGATGCGGGCGTCCAGCACGGCCTGGGCATTCGGCAGGCGGGCTTCGGCAACTTTCTGCCCGGTAACGCGCTCGATCACCTGCAGCATGCGGCGCTCACGCGGGGTAACCAGCAGCAACGCACGGCCATCGCGACCGGCACGGCCGGTACGGCCGATACGGTGTACGTAGGACTCCGGGTCGTACGGCATGTCAACGTTGAACACGTGAGTGATGCGCGGTACGTCCAGGCCACGGGCAGCAACGTCGGTAGCAACGACGATGTCCAGGCGGCCATCCTTGAGCGAGTCAATCACGCGCTCACGCTGGTTCTGGGCGATGTCGCCGTTCAGCGCGGCAGCCTTGTAACCCTTGGCTTCCAGCGCGGCGGCCAGGTCCAGGGTGGCTTGCTTGGTACGCACGAAGGCGATCAGCGCGTCGAACTCTTCCACTTCCAGCAGACGCAGCACAGCCGGGATCTTCTGGTCGGCGTGGACCATCAGGTGGGCCTGCTCGATCGCGGTAACGGTCTGGGTCTTGCTCTGGATCTTGACGTGCTTGGGCTCGCGCAGGTGGCGTTCGGCGATCGAGCGGATCGACGACGGCAGGGTGGCGGAGAACAGCACGGTCTGACGGCTGGCCGGGATGGCATCGAAGATCACTTCGAGGTCGTCCATGAAGCCCAGCTTGAGCATCTCGTCGGCTTCGTCCAGTACCAGGTACTGCACGGTCGACAGGACTTTTTCGTCACGACGCAGGTGGTCGCACAGGCGGCCCGGGGTGGCCACGACGATTTGCGCGCCGTTGCGGATCGCGCGCAGCTGTGGGCCCATCGGGGCACCACCGTAGACGGCGACCACATTCACGCCCGGCATCTGCTTGGCGTAGGTTTCGAAAGCGGTAGCAACTTGCAGCGCCAACTCACGGGTTGGCGCCAGGATCAGGGCTTGCGGTTCGCGCTTGCTCACATCGATCTTGTTGAGGATCGGCAGGGCGAAGGCAGCGGTCTTGCCGGTGCCAGTCTGCGCCTGGCCGATCATGTCGTGACCGGCGAGGATGATCGGGATCGATTGTTGCTGAATGGCGGACGGCTCTTCGTAGCCGGTCGCCAGAACGGCAGCAACAATATTCGCGTTGAGATCGAGAGCGGCGAAGCCGCCGGTTTCCTGGGTCATGGGTCTGCCTCTAGGTGCATCCGCAAAGACCCATGCTCCAAAGCTGCACAAGCCATGAAAGACCGACAGGTCACCCAGGCAGCTTTGGCGGCGGGGATTTGCGAAAACGATTGAAAAAAAAACGTGGGAAAGTCCGCCTAGCGGACGTGCAGCCGAAGCTGGACTCGGAGGGTTTGCACCACCTGATTTTGCGGTCCGCTAAAAGACCGGCGCGTACTATACCCGAAATCGTGCGGGTACGTGAGGAATATTTTCAGGGTGCAAAGCCAGTATCAGGCCATCAGCAATAGGCGGCTGAAACGATTCCTGCCTGCGATACCGCGTCGCCTGATTCGCGGGCACGCCCGCTCCCACAGGATACACACCGCCCTTGAGCACAGTGATATCTCTGTGGGAGCGGGCGGGCCCGCGAAGAAGCAAACTCAGGTAGCCGGGCGAATCTCGCGGATCAGCCCATCAAGGCTATACCCCAGGCGCGGCGCCAGCGCCTCGGCCCGGGCCCTCAGCCCATCCAGGTCCAGCGTCTGCTCCAGGTCCGCCGGCACCAGCAAGATCACATTGCCCTCCTTCACCGGCAGCTCCCAGTAATGCCGGTGATACAAGCCGCGCAGCAACGCCGCGCCCAGCGGCTTGCCATCGTCGGTGGCCCACTGGTTGATCACCAGCCAACCACCCGGGTTCAGCTGTTGCTGGCAGTTCTCCAGGAAGTTCCAGGCCAGGTGGCCCACTCCCGGCCCATGGTCGGTGTACAGGTCGACGAACAGCAGGTCGGCCTTCTCGGCCGTGGGCAACAGCTCCAGGGCATCGCCGATGCGCACATACAGCCGCGGGTCGTCGTCCAGGCCCAGGTATTCCATGGCCAGGCGCGGCACATCCGGGCGCAGTTCGATGGCCTCGATGTCGTCCAGCGGCAGGAACTTCATGCAGGCCTGGGTCAGCGTGCCGGCCCCCAGGCCGAGAAACAGCGCGCTCTCCGGCTGCTCGTGGCACAGCGCCCCCACCAGCATGGCGCGGGTATAGTCGTACTCCAGCCAGCTGGGGTCGGCGGTGAACACGCAGCTCTGCTCGATCGCATCGCCGAATTCCAGAAAGCGGTAGTCGTCGACTTCATACACGCTGATGACGCCAAAGGCATCTTCCACCCGTGCCAGTAGCCGCTCTTCCCGTTCCGCCGCCATGCTCACCCCACCCGCGCAAAAACGCGCATTGTCCGCCAACACCCTCGATGCAACAAGCGCAGCGCCAACTGTTACCATGACCCATAGCCTACAACCGACAAGACCGAGCCCGAGATGAACCAACCGTGGAGCCCCGACAGCTGGCGCGCCCTGCCGATCCAGCAGCAACCGACCTACCCCGACGCCGCGCACCTGCTGAAGGTCGAGCAGACGCTGGCCAGCTACCCGCCGCTGGTGTTCGCGGGCGAGGCACGCGAGCTGCGCCGGCAGTTCGCCGAGGTCACCGAAGGCCGCGCCTTCCTGCTGCAGGGTGGCGACTGCGCCGAGAGCTTCGCCGAATTTTCGGCGGCGAAAATCCGCGACACCTTCAAGGTGCTGCTGCAAATGGCCATTGTCATGACCTTCGCCGCCGGCTGCCCCGTGGTCAAGGTCGGGCGCATGGCCGGGCAGTTCGCCAAGCCGCGCTCATCGGGCGATGAAACCATCGGCGACATCACCCTGCCCGCCTACCGTGGCGACATCGTCAACGGCATCGGCTTCGACGCGAAAAGCCGCATTCCCGACCCGGAGCGCCTGCTGCAGGCCTACCACCAGGCCACCGCCAGCCTCAACCTGTTGCGGGCCTTTGCCCAGGGAGGGTTTGCCGACCTGCACCAGGTGCACAAGTGGAACCTGGACTTTATCGCCAACTCGGCGCTGGCCGACAAGTACCACCAGTTGGCCAACCGCATCGACGAAACCTTGGCATTCATGCGCGCCTGCGGCCTGGACAGCGCGCCGCAGCTGCGCGAAACCAGCTTCTTCACTGCCCACGAAGCGCTGCTGCTGAACTATGAAGAAGCCTTCGTGCGCCAGGACAGCCTGACCGGCGATTACTACGACTGCTCGGCGCACATGCTGTGGATCGGCGACCGCACCCGCCAGCTGGACGGTGCCCATGTGGAGTTCCTGCGTGGCGTGCACAACCCGATCGGGGTCAAGGTTGGCCCGAGCATGAACCCTGAAGAACTGATCCGCCTCATCGACACGCTGAACCCGGCCAACGACCCCGGGCGCCTGAACCTGATCGTGCGCATGGGTGCCGGCAAGGTCGGCGACCATCTGCCGGGGCTGATCCGCAGCGTCGAGCGCGAAGGGCGCAAGGTGCTGTGGAGCTCTGACCCGATGCACGGCAACACAATCAAGGCCAGCAGCGGCTACAAGACCCGCGATTTTGCGCAGATCCTGGATGAGGTGAAGCAGTTCTTCCAGGTGCACCAGGCCGAGGGCAGCCATGCCGGCGGCATCCACATCGAGATGACCGGGCAGAACGTGACCGAATGCATCGGCGGCGCCCGGCCGATCACCGAGGATGCGCTGTCGGACCGGTATCACACCCATTGTGATCCGCGGATGAATGCTGATCAGTCGCTGGAGCTGGCGTTTTTGATAGCCGAGACGCTGAAACAAGTGCGGCGCTGAATCTTGGATGTGCACGGCACAGGCGCTGCGAACTCCAGCAAGGCACTCCTGCGCTCCCACTCACTTCTTCAACGGGTCATCCCAGAAATGCCGCTCGGCCTCTTGCTGGATGTCCGCCCGGCTCAACCCCAGATCGTGCAAGGTTGCATCACTGAGGCTGGCCAGTTGCTGGCGTTGGCGGTACAGCTGCAGCCAGCGCGCCGGACGCTGCAGAGCTGCATGCCACAGGTGGTTCAGGGAAAAGGCAGTTTGCTGGATGCTGCTGACATGACCTTTCATCGTGAAGCCCTCCGTGTTGATGGCTCCAGTCTCCCGCCAGGCATAAGATCAATCCAACGAATGTTTCTGATGCCATGCATCTCGGAGATTGATGCAATGTCCCAGTACCAGAGCCTCGACGCGGACGTACTGCGCACCTTCGTCGCCATCGCCGAACAAGGCGGCTTCACCCGCGCCGGTGAGGTGGTAAACCGCACCCAGTCGGCAGTAAGCATGCAGATGAAACGCCTGGAGGAGGACATCCTGCAGCGCCAGCTGTTCGAGCGCGACGGCCGCCAGGTGCGGTTGACCGCCGAGGGCCAGGTGTTGCTGGGCTATGCCCGGCGCATCCTCAAGCTGCATGGGGAAGTGTTCAATACCCTGCGCATGCCACACATGGTCGGGGTCGTACGCATCGGCACGCCGGATGACTATGCCATGCGCTTCCTGCCGACCATCCTGTCGAGCTTTGCCCAGGCCTACCCGCTGGTGCAGGTTGAAGTGCATTGCGACTCGTCCAAGCAACTGATGCTGCGCCAGGACCTGGACCTGACCATCGTCACCCGTGAACCGGGCAACGAGATTGGCCAGCTGCTGCGCCAGGAACGCCTGGTATGGGCCGCTGCCGAAGGCTTTTGCCCGCAGGAGCAACGCCCCATGCCGGTGGCCTTGTTCAACACCGACTGTTTTTGCCGGGCCTGGACCTGCAATGCCCTGGAGGCCCAGGGCATCGACTACCGCATTGCCTATACCAGCCCGAGCCTGGCGGCGATCTTTGCCATTGTCACCGCAGGGTTGGCGGTGACCGCGCAGTTGCAGAGCCTGATTGGCGGGAACATTCGTATTCTGGGCGAGAGCGAAGGGCTGCCACAGTTGCCCGTGGCCAATGTGATGCTGGTGCGCAGTACCCAGAACCCTTCACCGATTACCGATTGCATGGCCGACTACATTGTCGACGGGTTCAAGTAACCTGGGGTCGCTTTGCGGCCCCAAAAATCTCAAAGCTCAAACCCGAGCATCACCGCACACACCACCAAAAACACGCAGAACATCGTCCGCAACACCTTCTCCGGCAACGCATGGGCCAACTTCACGCCCCAGCTGATGCTGAGCAAGCCCCCCAGCGCCAACGGAATCCCCACCCCCCAGTCAACACTGTGGTGCACTCCGTAGGTAACCAAGGTCACCAAGGTACTCGGCGCCGCCAGCGCCAGCGACAGCCCCTGCGCCACCACCTGGGTGGTACCGAACACGCTGGTCAGGATCGGCGTGGCCACCACGGCCCCTCCCACCCCGAACAAGCCGCCCATGGTCCCGGCAAAGCTGCCCAGCACACCCAGCCACGGCCAGGCATAGCGCAACTCGGCGCTGGGCGGTGTAACCTTCATGAACATCCGCGCCACGTTCCACACTGCAAGAGCCACCAGGAAGCCGACAAAGCCCAGGCGCATGGAATGCGCATCCAGCCCCACCGCCCAGATCGATCCCAGCCAGGCGAACACGAAGCTACACAGCGACAACGGCAGCGCATGGCGCAACTCGATGCGGTTGCGCTGGTGGTAACGCCACAGCGCCAGCAGCACGTTGGGAACCACCATCACCAGCGCCGTGCCTTGCGCCAGTTGCTGGTCCAGGCCGAACAGCACACCCAGCGCCGGAATCGCGATCAGGCCACCGCCTATACCGAACAGGCCACCCATGGTCCCCAGGGCCGCGCCCAGCACGATATACAACAACCACTCGATCATCAGGGCCTCATCCGTCTATGCACATAATGCGAGTATGCTAACGATTGCAGGCTGGCGGGGAAACGCACAGCAGCGCACAATGGCTGTGCGTTTTTCGCAAAAGCAACGCAGCCATGAGCCCCGATACCCTGACCGACCAGCTAAGCCTGTTCCTCGATGTGCTGGAAACCGGCAGCTTTTCTGCCGCCGCACGCCGCCACCCGCTGACCCCGTCCGCCGTGGCCCGGCGCATCGACAACCTGGAAAGTGCCGTGGGCAGCCGCCTGTTCACCCGCAGCACCCACGCCGTGCGCGCCACACCTGCAGGCAATGCGTTTGCCGAACGGGCCAGGCGCATCATCGAGGAACTGCGCCTGGCTCGCGCCGAGGCGGTGTCACTGAGCAATGCCCCCGAAGGCCTGATCCGCATCGACGCCCCCGCCGCGTTCGGCCGCCGCCACTTGGCCCCGGCCATCGCCGATTTCCTGGTGGCTTACCCAGGCCTGGATGTGCAACTGCGCCTGATCGATAGCTTCGTCGACCTGCATGGTAGCCACTTGGGCGAGGTCGACCTGGTGCTGCGTGCCGGCCCCCTGGCCGACACCCGGCTGGTCGCCACGCCACTGGCTTACATGGTGCGCGTCGCCTGTGCCAGCCCGGCTTATCTGGCCAGCCGCGGCGTGCCCACCTGCCCCAGCGAACTGCCCGGGCACGATGGCCTGGACTGGGATGGCCTGGCGCCGCCATTCGCCTGGCGCTTCAACGTGGCCGGGCAAACCCGTCTCTATCGCCCGTCGCGCATGCGTATGGCCGCCAACAACGCCGAAACCCTGCTGTTCGGCGCCCTCGCTGGCTTGGGCATCGCCCACCTGCCCACCTGGCTGATCAGCGAATACCTGCTGCGCGGCGAACTGATACCGTTGTTTTGCGATGGAGGCTTGCCCAAAGCCGAAACCAGCGGTATTTACGCGCTACGCCTGGAACATGAAACGAACTCTCGCAGCCGTTTGCTGCTCGAATTCCTCAAGAGCCGCTTCAGCCCGATTCCACCCTGGGACCTGGCCTTGCGCAGTGAAATGCACGAGTAACACGCGCTAATGATAAGCGCGCCAGACTTTCCCACTGATTATCTTCAAGGACCTGCATGAACGCCGACACCCAAGCCTCCTGTGACGAGCTGCTGCTGGACAACCAGGTCTGTTTCGCCCTGCACTCCACCTCGTTGCTGATGACCAAGGTTTACAAACCGCTGCTGCAGGCCTTGGGCCTGACCTACCCGCAGTATCTGGCCATGCTCGTGCTGTGGGAGCATGACGGCCTGACCGTAGGCGAGATCAGCCAGCACCTGCTCACCGACCCTGGCTCGCTGACGCCGCTGCTCAAGCGCCTGGAAAGCGAGGGCCTGCTGCAGCGCAACCGTAGCCGCGAGGACGAACGGGTAGTGCTGGTGCAACTGACCGACAAGGGCCGCACCTTGCAGCAGCAGGCCAGGGAAGTGCCGCAGTGCATTCTCAAGGCCAGCGGCCGCAGCCTGGAACAGCTGCAACAGTTGCAGGCCGACCTGCTGGCGCTGCGCGAGAACCTGCAGAACAACCTCTGACAGCTAAGCTGTGCAATGGCCGTTCGGATGAACGGTGACGATTTATCTTGCGCACTAACTAATTGCGCGCTAATTTAAATCGCACACCAACCCGTGCCCTCCTCCAGACAGGGAGCGCACAGCACATTAGCGAGGCTCAAGATGCAAAAGGTCACTCCGCTGTATATCGCTGAAGCTACCTCCACCGGTGGGCGCGACGGCAAATCCCGCTCCAGTGACGGCAAACTGGCGGTCAGCCTGAGCACCCCCAAGGAACTGGGCGGCGCAGGCGGTGACGGCACCAACCCCGAGCAGATGTTCGCCGCTGGTTACTCGGCATGCTTCATCGGTGCCCTGAAATTTGTGGCCGGGCAAGAGAAAAAAGCCCTGCCGGCGGACGCCTCGATCACCGCGAAGGTGGGCATCGGCCAGATCCCGGGTGGTTTCGGCCTGGACATCGACCTGCACATCAACCTGCCGGGCCTGGCCCAGGCCGATGCCGAAGGGCTCGTGGAAAAGGCACACAAGGTGTGCCCGTACTCCAACGCCACCCGCGGCAATGTGGATGTGCGCCTTCACGTGACCGTCTGACGAAGGTGAACGCGACGCGGCCTCTGTGGGAGCGGGCGCGCCCGCGAAGAATTCAACACGGTGGCTGGCACCGGCTGCGCCGGTGTTCGCGGGCATGCCCGCTCCCACAAGGCCCCTGCTAATTCAGTGAGTTATGTGCAGCTCAATGAGAGCTGCCTTGCACGGTTTGAAAATCAGCAGGCACAAAAAAAACCCGGCCAAGGCCGGGTTTTTTGCGTTTCACAAGAAGGATTACTTCTTGGAGCGGCCTTTGAAGCTGTTGTCGCGAGTGTCGATATCGATCCACTCGTCGATCTGGATGAAGTCGGCAACCGAGATCTCGGTACCGTTCTTCAGCTTGGCAGGCTTCATGACCTTGCCCGAGGTGTCGCCGCGTGCAGCGTTCTCGGTGTAGACAACCTGGCGGCTGATGGTGGTCGGCAGTTCAACCGATACCAGACGGCCTTCGAAGAATACGGCTTCGCAGACGTCTTCCATGCCTTCTTCGATGTACGGCAGAACGGCTTCGATGTCCTCGGCGTTCAGTTCGTACATGGTGTAGTCGGTGGTGTCCATGAAGGTGTATTCGTCACCGTTGATGAACGACAGGGTCGCTTCTTTGCGATCCAGGATCACGTCGTCCAGCTTGTCGTCTGCACCGTAGACGGTTTCGGTCTTGTAGCCGGTCAGCAGGTTCTTCAGCTTGGTCTTCATGATCGCGCTGTTACGGCCCGACTTGGTGAACTCAGCTTTTTGAACCAGCCACGGGTCGTTGTCGATCCGCAGGACGGTACCGGGTTTCAGCTCTTTACCAGTTTTCATTACGAAGTATCCGAATCTGGATGGATTTATAAAAATCGAGGCCGCGTATCATAGCGAATTTCGGTAAAAGTGTACTAGCGCTGTGGCAAGGTCCGGCTGAGCGGCCTGTCGCGCGGCCCAAAGCCGGGCATGCTGCTGCAGTTCCGGCCAGTGCCGGCGGGCCGCCTGCCAGGCCTGGCCCATGTCACGGTCCATGTTCCAGGCACGCCAAAGGCCAAGCAGGGCGGCATCGGCATCGTCTGACAAACCGTGACGATAATGCGCCAAAAACGCTTCAAGCTTTTCCCAATGGGCATTCTCGTCCTGCACGTAGATATGCCACAGCATCGGCTGACCGGCCCACTGCGCGCGCACGAACGAGTCCTCGCCGCGCACGGCGTTGAAATCGCAGCTCCACAGCAACCGGTCGTAGTCGTCCTGGCTGACGAAAGGCAGTACCTGTACGGTCAGCACTCCTCGCTTGCGCACGCAGCCCACGGGCAGCGCCGCCTCGCCAAGCCACTGGCTGAGCCCCGCGACAACGCGGCCTTGCGGTACCAGCAGGTGACAGGGTTGCTCGCCTGAGGCCAAGGCATCAAGCCAGTTGCCCAGTTGCGGGTTTTCGTAGGCGAACAGGGAAACCAGCAACGTCCCCGCTTCAGGGTTTACGCCAAGCCCCTGCAAAAATGCCTGCCGTTCGCCCTGCTGGAACGCATCACGCCGCGCCAGCAGCGAGCGCTCGCGCAGCAGGCCACCGGTTTTTTCGGTAAAGCCGGGAAAGAAAAACACCTTGCGCAAGCCATTGGGCTGCGGCGAAGGCAAGCCATGGCAGCCCTCCACCCAGTCCTCGGCACTGAGGTATTCGAGGTTCAGCCACAGCGGCGGCGTGGCGCGAGCACGCATCGCCTCTACATAAGCTACTGGCAACTGGCAGGCGAAGGCACCGATTACCACATCGGCCGGCGCCACCGGCGACCAGGTTACCGGCCACTGGCGCACCTCCACACCGTGCTGCCACTGCTGCGGGGCGCTGGCATCAGCACCCGGGCACATGGGCGTGAACGCATTGAGGTCATCCACCCACAGGCGTACAGCCAGGCCGTGCTCGGCTACCAGCTGCCGGGCCAGGCGCCAGGTCACGCCTATATCGCCGTAGTTGTCGACGACACTGCAGAAGATGTCCCAGGTGGCTTTCATGTGCCCTGCCCTCGCCCGGCGGAAAAACCGCGCATTCTGCGCATAAATTGTCGCTGACAAAAGCACCTGCGCGGAAAAATACCCGGGCGCATGCGACAATGCCTCCCGACCACCTTGCCAGGAGGCTGCCATGCCGCGCCACCGTGAACTGAAGATCACCCTCAAGCCGTTGCCGTTGATCCTGTGCGTTGCCTTTGGCCTGTGGCTGGGCGCCGTGGCCATCGCCGCCAGCCTGTGGCTGGCCCTGCAACTGTGGCCGCAGCAGGTACAGCCACTGGCCCAGGCCGTGGCCCCCGGTGCCGACCGGCCTGCCACGCCGCCGGCGCCAGCCCCTGCGGCGGATGCCCAGGCGGAGATGTTCGAGCGCTACAAGGACATCCTGCACAAGCAGGAACTGCAACAGGCGGCCGAGGCCGCGCAAGGCAACCCGCGCAACCTCAACAGCCCCAAGTGCCGGTTCTGGCTGCAGCAGAACCGCACCGCGCCCACCGATAAAAGCCAGGCCAACGTGCTGGAGTTCTGTTACTGACCATGGACAAGCCCCGCCTGCTGGCGCAGATCGTCGCCACCCTCGAGCATGACCTGGATGTGCTGACCCGCGCAGCGCAAACCGCGTACGAAGCCGCCACTGCCGAAGAGAACATCGCCGAGAACAAGTACGACACCCTGGGCCTGGAAGCCTCGTACCTGGCCACCGGCCAGGCCCGCCGCAGCGCCGAGATCCGCAAGGCGCTGCTGACCTACCAGCAACTGCTGTTGCGTGATTATGACCCGGCACGTGGTGTGCAGATCAGCAACCTGGTAACCCTGGAAGACGAGGATGGTAGCCAGCGCCGGTTGTTTCTTGGGCCTGAGGCAGCGGGGCTGAAGATTGGCGAGGGAGATGGGCTGGTGACGGTGATTACCCCGCGCTCGCCGCTGGGGCAGCAGTTGATCGGCAAGAGGGTTGATGATGAGGTGAGCCTGGGGGCGCAGGCATTGTTCATTGTCGACGTTGTCTGACCGGGCCTCTTCGCGGGCACGCCCGCTCCCACAGGGATATCACAGCACTTGAGATCTGTGGTGTACCTGTGGGAGCGGGCGTGCCCGCGAAGAGGCCGGTACAGGCAATACACAGCTAAAGGGTTTGCAAGGCATCGAACCGCCGCGCCAACCCCTGTTCGGCGAACTGCTCCACCACAAAGTCGATAAACGCCCGGGTCTTGCCCGGTAGCAGCTTGTGCTCGGCGAAATACAGGCTGATATGCCCATCGTCCACATACCAGTCCGGTAGCACCCGCCGCAGGCGTCCACCTTCCAGGTACGGCACAGCAAACGGCAGGCTCACCAGGGCAATCCCCAACCCCTGCTCGGCCACCGCGCAAGCTGCATCCGAATCGCTCATGGTCATCGTCTGGCGCAACTGCAAGGGTTGCTGCACCTGCCAGCGGCTGGTCAACGGCCATGAGCGCACTCGCCCGGTCTGCGGCGAGCGGATCAGGATGCCATCATGCCGTTGCAGCAGCTGTGGGTCGTCAATCGGCGCGTGTCGCCCCAAGTACGCCGGCGCCGCCACCAGCACCCGGTGCGCCGGGGTCAGCTTGCGCGCCACCACCCCAGGCGGCAGATCGAAGCCACCACCTATCGCCGCATCGAAGCCCTGGCCGATCAGGTCGACCTGGCGATTGTCGAAATGCCAGTCCGGGGTGATGGCCGGGTAGCGACGCAGAAACTCACACAGTAATGGCAACACATACAAGCGCCCGAACACCGTGCCCATGCTCACCCGCAACAACCCGGCCGGCTGGCCTTCGCTGCTGGCCAGGTTGGCCACGGCATACTGGATGGTGCGGAAGCTGTCACTGACTTCGCCCAGAAATCGCTGCCCCGCCTCGGTCAGGGTCAGCTTGCGGGTACTACGCTGGAACAACCGCACCCCCAGACGCGCTTCCAGCTGGGCAACGTGCTTGCCTACGGCAGCCGGGGTAATGCTGAGGCGCCTGGCGGCCTCGGCAAAGCTGCCGACCTCGGCACTGCGGATGAAGCACTCCAACGCGTTGAACGATTCCACGGCCATGATTGGCAACCCAAGGTTTACTCTGCTGATAGTGATTGCCATCTTATCAGCAGGTAATCAAACGCCGATACTGCGCCCATCCAAGGCATTCCGGCCTGGCTTCCAGCAGGAGATCAGCATGTCCAAGCAATATACCCTCGAAGGCAAAGTAGCCCTGGTACAGGGCGGTTCCCGCGGCATCGGCGCAGCCATCGTGAGACGCCTGGCCCGCGAAGGCGCACACGTGGCCTTCACCTATGTGAGTTCCGCCGGCCCGGCGCAGGCGCTGGCGCAGGAAATTACCGAAAACGGCGGCAAGGCCTTGGCCCTGAGGGCCGACAGTGCAGACGCGGCGGCCGTGCAACTGGCCGTGGATGACACCGTGAAGGCCTTCGGCCGGCTGGATATCCTGGTCAACAACGCCGGTGTGCTGGCGGTAGCGCCGGTGAGCGAATTCGACCTGGCCGACTTCGACCACATGCTGGCGGTGAACGTGCGCAGCGTGTTCGTCGCCAGCCAGGCAGCGGCACGCTACATGGGCCAAGGGGGGCGCATCATCAACATTGGCAGCACCAACGCCGAGCGCATGCCGTTTGCCGGTGGCGCCCCCTATGCCATGAGCAAGTCGGCGCTGGTCGGCCTGACCCGCGGCATGGCCCGCGACCTGGGGCCGAAAGGCATTACCGTGAACAACGTGCAGCCTGGGCCGGTGGACACCGACATGAACCCGGCCAGCGGCGAGTTCGCTGACAGCCTGATCCCGCTGATGGCAGTCGGGCGGTATGGCGAGGCGGATGAAATTGCCAGCTTCGTGGCTTACCTGGCAGGGCCCGAAGCGGGGTACATTACCGGCGCCAGCCTGACTGTCGATGGCGGGTTTGCTGCCTGATTGAAGGGTTGCCTGTTCCGGCCTCTTCGCGGGCACGCCCGCTCCCACAGGTATCTCACCGGTATCGAACCCTGTGATAATTCTGTGGACCGGGCAAGCCCGCGATAGGGGCGGCACAGGTTGAACCCGCTCCTACCTTCCGTCTGCCACGAGAACTGCATGCATACCCCCACGCTCAGCCGTGCCCTGATCCTGCTGATGGCCACCGCCACCGGCCTGGCCGTCGCCAGTAACTACTACGCGCAACCGTTGCTGCACAGCATCGCCCAGCAGTTCGGCCTGAGCACCGCCAGTGCCGGCAGCATCGTCATTGCCGCGCAGCTCAGCTATGGCGCCGGCCTGCTGCTGCTGGCGCCGCTGGGCGACCTGTTCGAGCAGCGCCGGCTGATCACGGTAATGACCGCCATTTCCACCCTGGGCCTGGTCATCAGTGCCTGCGCACCGAGCCTGCCCTGGCTGATCCTTGGCACGGCGCTGACCGGGCTGTTCTCGGTGGTGGCGCAAATCCTCGTGCCCATGGCCGCGACCCTCAGCGAGCCACACCAGCGCGGGCGCGCGGTCGGCACATTGATGAGCGGCCTGCTGCTGGGCATCCTGCTGGCGCGTACCGCCGCCGGCTTCATGGCCGAGCTGGGTGGCTGGCGCAGCATCTACGTACTTGCCGCGGCGCTGATGGCCATCACCGCCGTGGCGCTGTACCGCAGCCTGCCGCAACACCACAGCCATGCCGGGCTGAAGTATCCGGCGCTGATCGGCTCGGTGTTCCGCCTGTTCCTCGAAGAACCGGTGCTGCGCCTGCGCTCGCTGCTCGGTCTGCTGGCGTTCAGCCTGTTCGCCTTGTTCTGGACGCCACTGGCATTCCTGCTGGCGCAAGGCCCGTACCACTATTCGGACGCCGTGATAGGCCTGTTTGGCCTGGCCGGTGCAGCAGGTGCGCTGTCGGCCAACTGGGCCGGGCGCCTGGCCGACCGTGGCCAGGGCTCGCTGGGTACTACCGTGGGGTTGGTGGTACTGCTGCTGTCGTGGGTGCCGCTGGGCTTTGCCGAACAGTCGTTGCCGGCCTTGCTGCTGGGCGTGCTGATGCTCGACCTGGCAGTGCAACTGGTGCACGTGAGCAACCAGAATGCGGTGATTGCCTTGCGGCCCGAGGCGCGTACGCGGCTGAATGCCGGGTATATCACCTGCTACTTCATTGGCGGGGCGCTGGGGTCGCTGCTGGGCACGCAGTTGTTCCAGTACCAGGGCTGGATGGGGATTGTGGTGGCGGGGTTGGTGATTGGCGGGCTGGCGTTGCTGGCGTGGGGGTTGGCCGAGCGCAACAATGCTTTGCAGGCAGCTCCGCACGACCCTCCGTCGCATGGCCGTTGACTTGCCCGCCCGGGCAGCGCTGAGTAGGCGCTGGTCAATGCCCTTTCCCTGACAGGACGACGTTATGACAAGACTCACGGTGCAATCCGGCGATTTCTTGCAAGGTGAAGGCGAGTATCGCAACGGGTCGCTCACGCTCAAGACCCCGCGCAGCCCCTCCCCGGGCGAGCGGATTTCCCTGGCACGCATCAGCGACCTGCGGCTGGCCAGCCTGGAATCAAGCCGTAGCCTGGGCAGCGCCCTGGGCTGGGGCGTGGCCGGGGCGCTGGTGGCCGGGCCGGTGGGGTTGCTGGCCGGGCTGTGGCTGGGTGGCAAGGAAGAAGAAGCTACCTTCCTGGCTACCTTCAAGGACGGGCGCAAGCTCATGGCCATTACCGATGGCAAGACCTGGTCGAAAATCGATGACAACTGGCGGCAACACAGGCGGCCGGCCAATAAAGGCTGACTGGATATCGCAGGGCCCGGATCGTTTTATGTTGAAGGCGGCGGTAAGATGCCGCCTTTTTCATGGCCTGTATCGGCCTCTTCGCGGGCTCGCCCGCGAAGAGGCCGGCACAGGTGTCGCGCATCCAGGAGCCCCACCGCATGCCCCCGCGTCACCCTCGTCTGCCCCTGAGCCTGCTCAGCCTGGGCCTGGCCCTGCATTGCCCCCATGTGCTTGCCGAAGACAGCGTGTTACTGGCCCCGCTGCAGGTGTCTGACACCTACGCCAACGACGGCTACCAGGCACGCCAGGCAGCGGTAGGTGGCTTCCAGTCCGCCCCCTTGCTCGACACCCCTGCTTCGATCAGCGTGTTCAGCCAGCAACTGCTGGAAGACCGCCAGGTGCGCCAGCTCAGCGAAGTGCTGCAAAGCGACGCCTCGGTGGGCGAAAGCTACGCCCCCATCGGCTACTACGAAAACTTCAATGTGCGCGGCTTCGAGCTGAATGCCGCCAGCAGCTACCGCATCAATGGCCAGACCATCGCCGGCGAGCAGAACGTGGCCCTGGAGAACAAGCAGCAGGTGGAGCTGCTCAAGGGCCTGTCCGGGCTGCAGAGCGGCGTTTCGGAGCCGGGCGGCCTGGTCAACTATGTGACCAAGCGCGCCGAAGACGTGCGCAGCGTCACGCTGTCGACCAACGAACAAGGCGAACGCTACCTGGCCACCGACCTCGGCGGCTGGTTCGGCAGCGAACGGCAGTTCGGCCTGCGTGCCAACCTGGCCCATGAAGACATCCGCTCCTACGTCGACCACGCCGATGGCAAGCGCGACTTCGCCTCGCTGGCCTTCGACTGGCAGATCAACCCGGATGCCACCCTGCAACTGGATGCCGAATACCAGCACCGTGAACAGCGCTCGGTACCCGGTTACCAGTTGCTCGGTGGCAGCGAAGTGCCCCACGGCATCGACCCGGACGACCGCCTGGCCTACCAGCACTGGGCCAAGCCGGTGCAGAACGATTCGCTGAACCTGGGCGGGCGCTTCGAGTACCGTTTCAACGAAGCCTGGACAGGAACCTTGAGTGCCTCGCGCAGCAAGGTGGTGATCGATGACTACAGCTCGTTTGCCTGGGGCTCGAGCGAAGGTGCGTTCTTCGGCGGCAACGGCGACTACGACATTTACGACTTCCGCAGCCCCGACGACACCCGCCGCACCGACGAGGCGCAGGCCATGCTCAACGGGCGCTTCGATGCGCTGGGCGTAGGGCATGAGCTGACTGTGGGCACCAGCGCGCAGCGGCGCACGCTGGATCAGCGCCCCAGCTATATGGAATGGGTAGGTACAGGCAACATCCACACCGGTGCGCCCGCCTTTGATCCATCCGACAAATCCGTCAGGTCTGGCGAACGTCGCCTGGACAGCCGCCAGTACGGGCTGTTCGTTAGTGATCGCATCAGCTTCAACGAGCAATGGCAGACCGTACTGGGTGCCCGTGAAGTACGCCTGGACGAGAAAACCTGGAATGAGGACGGCATATCCGGCCGCCATACCCGGCAGTACGAATTGCTGCCTGACGCTGCGCTTATCTACAAGCCCCAGCCGGATACCACGGTGTACGCCAGCTACGCCAAGGGCCTGTCAGCAGGCGGTACCGCACCGTGGTTCACCGAGAACAAATTCGAAATCCTCGCACCGACGACCTCGCACCAGCTGGAACTGGGCCTCAAGCACGACTGGCAAGGCCTGAGTTTCAGCGCCGCGCTGTTCCAGATCCGCCAGGCATACCAGTACGCCCGCCCGGACGGCGCCGGCCACTTCACCTACGTGCAGCAGGGCCAGCAGAAGAATACTGGTCTGGAGCTGGGGGCAAGTGGCTGGGTGACCTCGAACCTGCAACTGCAGGCCAGCGCCGCGGCCATTCGGGCGCGGCTGCAGAACAGTGGTACCGATGATTATGAAGGCCACCAGGCGATCAACGTACCCAGGTTCCGCGCGGCGCTGCAGGCGGAGTACAGCCTGCCGGTACCGGGGCTGGCACTGCTGGGCGGGGCACGTTACAGCGCCAGCAAGTATGCGAGCCAGGCGGGAAATGTGAAAGTTGGTGGGTATACGGTGTTCGATGTGGGTAGCCGCTACCGCACGCGCATTGGCGGGTATGACACGGTGCTGCGGCTGAGTGTGGATAACGTGCTCGACAAGCGTTATTGGCGCGATGTGGGGGATTACCTGGGGGATAACTACCTGTTCCAGGGGGCACCGCGGACGGCTCGGCTGTCGGCTTCGGTCAGCTTCTAGAATTTTGGGGCCGCAAAGCGGCCCAAAAACAAAAAGCCCCCGGCTTTTCAGCTCGGGGGCTCTTCGTAGAATGTGGCGGTGAAGAAGGGATTTGAACCCTTGATACGATTTCTCGTATACACACTTTCCAGGCGTGCTCCTTCGACCACTCGGACACTTCACCGTTTCTCTTCAAGCCTTGCAGCCTGTCGAGGTGCGCTAATTTAGTGAAAGAGCTTCTCTTTGGCAAGCATTTTTTTCAATTTTTTCATGCATTTGCATTTGAGCCAGAGCGAACGCTGACCGACCGGTCAGCCTTACTGCTTTACCTCGCCCCTGGCGCTGGGTAACGTCGTCGCCACGCCAACAAAAGGACTCTGCCATGAGCGAGCTGATTACCTACCACGCCGAAGACGGCATCGCCACCCTGACCCTGAACAACGGCAAGGTCAACGCCATCTCGCCGGATGTCATCACCGCCTTCAACGCCGCGCTCGACCGCGCCACCGAAGAGCGTGCGGTGGTGATCATCACCGGGCAGCCGGGCATTCTGTCTGGCGGTTACGACCTGAAGGTGATGACCAGCGGCCCGAAAGAGGCAATCAGCCTGGTTACCGCCGGCTCCACTCTCGCCCGCCGCCTGCTGTCGCACCCGTTCCCGGTAGTGGTTGCCTGCCCGGGCAATGCCGTGGCCAAGGGCGCCTTCCTGCTGCTGTCGGGCGACTACCGCATTGGCGTCGACGGGCCCTACAAGGTATGCCTGAACGAAGTGCAGATCGGCATGACAATGCACCATGCCGGCATCGAGCTGGCCCGCGACCGCCTGCGCCGCTCGGCCTTTCACCGCTCGGTGATCAATGCCGAGGTGTTTGACCCGCAGGGCGCAGTGGACGCCGGCTTCCTCGACAAGGTGGTGCCGGCCGAGCAGTTGCAGGATGCCGCACTGGCAGCGGCGCGGGAATTGAAGAAGCTGAACATGCTGGCCCACAAGAACACCAAGCTGAAGGTGCGCAAAGGGCTGCTGGAAGCGTTGGACAAGGCGATCGAGCTGGACCAGCAGCATATGGGCTAACCGGGCGGGCCTCTTCGCGGGCATGCCCGCTCCCACAGGGACAGCGCCAGAGCCGAGGGCAGCGCAGTACCTGTGGGAGCGGGCAAGCCCGCGAAGAGGCCCCAACAGGCTCGCACCAGGGTTTGCCCCAACCAGTGCACATCCGTACACTGCCCGGCGACTGTCTGGTGTGAGTCGTACCATGCTTTATTCATTGCGCATGTTCCTGCTGGCGCTGCATTTCCTTATGGTTGGCACCCTGGGCCTGATCATTGGCCTGTGCCGCCCCTTCAACCCCGACAACAGCCGCGTGTTCGCCCGCCTGTACAGCCTGCCGGCCACCTGGCTGATGCGCATCAGGGTCAAGGCCGAAGTCGGCCCGCTGTGGGACCAGCCGCCCGGCTGCGTGATCGTCGCCAACCACCAGTCCAACTTCGACCTGTTCGTGCTGGGCCAGGTAGTGCCCCGGCGCACCGTCGCCATCGGCAAGAAAAGCCTGGGCTGGATCCCGCTGTTCGGCCAGCTGTTCTGGCTGGGTGGCAACGTGCTGGTTGACCGCAAGAACGCCTACCAGGCACGCAAGGCCATGCAGAAGACCACCCGGGTACTGCAGGACGACACCTCGATCTGGATTTTCCCCGAAGGCACGCGCAATCCCGGCGAGCACCTGCTGGCCTTCAAGAAGGGCGCGTTTCACATGGCCATCGAAGCCGGTGTGCCGATCGTGCCGGTATGCGTCAGCCGCTATGCCAGGCGCCTGAGCCTGAACAGCTGGCGCCGGCGCACGGTGATCGTGCGTTCGCTGCCACCTATCGACACGGCCGGCATGACCCTGCAGGACCTGCCGGCGCTGATCGATCAGTGCCGGGGGCAGATGCAGCAATGCATCGACCGCATGGAAAGGGAGCTGGCCAAGCGCTAGGTTGCTCTTGTGCCCACTACGGCCCAAGCTGTAACCCGTGTCCAACCGGAATAAGCGAACAACCATGGGTCGAGTCGTGGCATCGGCGGTGTACAGCGCCGGCAGAAAGGTCACCAACATCAGCATCGATGAAGGCAGCGAGTGGGCGCGCAAGCCGGGGCACTTTGTGTGGATCGGCCTGGAAGAGCCCAACGCCGAGGAACTGGCCAACCTGCAGTGCCAGTTCAACCTGCACGAACTGGCCATCGAAGATGCCCTGGAAAAGCACAGCCGGCCCAAACTTGAAACTTTCGGCGATGCCCTGTTCATCGTCACCTACTCACCGGTGCGCCACGAAGGCAAGCTGGAGTTCATCGAAACCCACATCTTTGCCGGCAACGGCTACATCATCACCTGCCGCAACGGCCACTCCAAATCCTACGCCCTGGTTCGCCAACGCTGCGAGGCGCGGCCGTTGCTGCTGGAGCACGGCGAAGACTTCGTGCTGTACGCCCTGCTCGACTTCGTCACCGAGAATTACCAGCCGGTCAGCGAGGCCATTCACGGCGAGATCGAAGAGCTGGAGCAGAGCGTGCTTGGCGGCTCGCTGCAGGAGGACGACATCCGCCGCCTGCACAGCCTGCGCCGCGACATCCTGCGCCTGCGCCGCTACGTGGCGCCGATGGTGGAGGTGAGCGAGGAGCTGCAACGCCTGAGCTTCCCGTTCATCGACAAGAACATGCGCCCGTACTTCCGTGATGTGCAGATCCACGTAACGCGGCAGATGGAAGACCTGGCCGGTATCCGTGACATCGCCAGCCAGACCATCGAGATCGGCATGCTGCTGGAATCGTCACGGCAGAGCATCGTGCAGCGCAAGTTCGCGGCCTGGGCGGCGATCCTGGCATTCCCCACGGCAATTGCCGGGGTTTACGGGATGAACTTCCAGAACATGCCGGAGCTGGGGTGGCACTATGGGTATTTCGGGGTGCTGGGGGTGATCGGGCTGGGCTGCACCGCTTTGTATGCCAGCTTCAAGAAATCGGGCTGGCTTTGAGATTGTCGGGGCCGCTTTGCGGCCCCCAGGCATCACGCTGCGGTATCCTTGCTCACCGGCTGCTGGATAAACCGCAACATCCACTCCCCCACCAGGTCGCCCTGGTGCTCGGTGGCCAGGCTGGCCACGGCTTTGTGGTACACCTCATCACCCAGATACGCCTGGCGCGCATCGAGCAGGGCACGGGAGTAGTCGTGCACGAACTCGGGGTGCCCCTGGAAGCACAGCACCTGGTCACGAATGTGGTACGCCGCGTTCGGGCAAAAATCGCTGGAGGCGATCACCGTGGCGCCTTCCGGCAGCTCGGTCACCTGGTCCTGGTGGCTGATCAGCAAGGTCAGCTCCGACACCTCCGGGTCCATCCACGGCGCATGGGCCGCCAGCGAATAGCGATGGATACCTACGCCCCAGCCCTGTTCGGCACGCTCGGCCTTGCCGCCCAGGGTCAACGCCAGCAACTGGTGGCCGAAACACACACCCAGCAGCTTCTCGCCACGCTCGTACAGTTTCAGCAGATAGGCCTTCAGGGTCTGGATCCACGGGTCGGCACCAAACGAGTCGGCTTTGCTGCCTGTCACCAGGTAGGCATCGAACCTTTCGTTGTCGGCGGGGTAATCGCCGTTCATCACGTTGTACACACGAAATTCGGCGGCGATCGGCTGACGCGAGAAGAGCTGCTCGAACATCCTGCCGTAGCCCTGATACTGCGCGGTCAACTCCGGTCGCAGGACATCGGTTTCAAGGATGCAGATGCGTAACGACATAGGGATAGTCCTGAACGACATGGGTGGGAATCTGCTGTAGAGACTGACGCGAAAGGCACGTACAAGCAAGTAGGCGGCCTGACGAACGGTCATATTCAGCCACTGCCCTGCTGGCACTTGCGCCACTGTCTAGCGAGAGCATGCCAGCCGGCTGGCACTTGGCCTCATAGCCAGACGAGATCAAACAATCACATCATTAGAACAAAGGGTTCTCAAACATGGATGACGCACACCCTACTGTTGGTTGTATATCCACTTTCAAGAGGCAGGCAGTTCAGGCGTCACGCAACGCCACTGCGATCGACCCGAAGCGCGACAGGGAAGCCAACGGGTATTCAGGAATAACAACAAGAAGGCGGTCCGCCATGTTCAGACAATCGAAAATTCGCCAAGCTGGGCTCATTCTCTTCGCCACGACTTTGCTGCTGATCCTGCCGAACCTGACACGGTTGTTCGGCTGAATGCGGCTGTGGCGCCAACAGGCAACGCACAGGTAACCTGCTGGCCTTGATGGTCGGAGATTACCCATGCGCCAATGCCTCGCACTGTTAGTGTTGATCCTGAGCCTGCCGCTGTCGGCGGCGCAACTGCACCTTGAACTGGGCGCCACGGCGCGCCAGTGGAGCAGTGCCGAACTGCTGGACCACCCGCAGGCACGGGACATCAGCATCGACCAGGACGTTTCCTACAAGCGGCCCATGCACTATCGCGCAGTGCCGCTGGCTGCGCTGCTGGACGGCGTGAGCGCCAGCGACCACCTGCAGGCGGTGGCACTGGACGGCTTTGCTGCGGAAATGCCCGCAGCGCCACTGTTGCAGCCAGGCCCGGCACAGGCCTGGCTGGCCGTGGAGGATCCGGGCCGGCCATGGCCACCACTGGGCCAGGGCCAGCCGAGTGCAGGGCCGTTCTACCTGGTGTGGACTGCACCGCAGGCCAGCGGTATCCGCCCGGAGCAGTGGCCGTTCCAGATTTCCACGATTCGCAGGCTGGCTTCTGTCGAAGCGCGTTTCCCGGCGCTGCTGCCCGACCCGAAGCTGCCAGCCGACAGCCCGGTGCGCCGGGGCTTTGCCTTGTTCCAGCAGAACTGCCTGGCGTGTCACCGGCTGAACGGCGCGGGGGATGCGCAGGTGGGGCCGGACCTGAATGTGCCGCATAACCCGACCGAGTATTTTCGCCCTGAGTATCTACGCCAGCTGATTCGTGACCCGCAGAGCCTGCGGCAGTGGCCGCAGGCGAAGATGCCGGGGTTTGCCGAAAGTGTCTTGAGTGAAGCGGAGCTGGATGAATTGCTGGCTTATTTGAGGCATATGGCTGGGCGCAGGCCTTGAGGGCCGTGTGTGCTTCTTCGCGGGCTTGCCCGCTCCCACAGGTCACCACAGGCTTGAATGCCGTGAGATACCTGTGGGAGCGGGCAAGCCCGCGAAGAAGGCAACACAAAACGCTCAGGCTATGGGCCGCTCCTGCTTGACCCCCCACCCTTCCACCTCACCCCCATAAGGTGTCACCAGCTGCTCGAAGGCCTCTTCGAAGTCGCCAATCCCGCCATGGGTGGCATACATGACCTTGCTCAGTTCCAGATGCCAGGCGCCATCGTCCAGTTCCTTCACCTGGGCATTGAGTGACTCACCGCGAAACTGCCTGGCCGCGCGGCGGGCTCCTGCTTCGTCTGGGAATATGGCGTAGAACTCGATGGGGTGGATCTGGGTGAAGTCGAAACCGCCTGCCTTCATCTGGCGCAGGACGTTGCTGCTGATATCGTCGTTCTGGCTGCTCATGAAACGTCCTCCTGAATAATGCGATGGATAGACTTTCCGTGCACTACGCACCTGCCGGCAGCGACCGGGCAGTTCGAGCTGATGCAAGACGCGAAGGGATGCGGTGCCAACCCGCAGAACAGGCTGGCACCTTCATGCAGCGTAGTGCCTGCCAGGGCGCCACGCAAACCTGCGATTCAGGGCGCTTCGTGGATGCTGGTGATGGTCACGCCGCTCTGTTCCTTGAGCCAGCGAGCGGTGGGGGAAACGGCGCGGTCCTGGAAGTCGTTGAGGTCCAGCTCGTCCATCACCGGGAACAGGTGCGAACGGATGGCCCGCGCGGCGTCCTCCTCACTGGGGCACTGCTCGCCACGCAACGTCAGGGTGGTGAGCACGCCTTTCTGATCGGCAAAGATGACTTCCCACTCTTTCATCGAACGACCCCTCTCAGTCAACGAAAACCAGGTGTGTGATGCCTGAACAAGTGACCTTGGGGTGGGGAGAATGTTCAGTCCGGGGATTTGTGTTGGGCCCATTCGCGGGCACGCCCGCCCCCACAGGACCTGTGCTGTACCTGTGGGAGCGGGCGTGCCCGCGAATGGGCCGCAAAGCGGCCCCGATTTATTTCGGCGTGCCGTGCACCACACCGGCCGTGTTATCCAGCAGGCTCTTGGTCGCCGTCTGGATAAACGCTTCCAGCTTCTTCAGCATTTCCGGCTGGTCCGGGCTTTCGATCAGCTCGGCCTTGAACTCGCTGCCCAGCTGGTAGCGGTACATGCGTGGGGTCATGTCCTTGGACTCGATCAGGATGCGGTCGCCCTGCACCAGGCCGACGATCTGCTCGCTGCCCGATGGCTTGATCATGCCCACGCCCTGGTCGCCTTCAGGCAGGTTGAGGAGGTCACGGCCCCAGCACTGGTGACGGGCCTGGCCACCCAGGCGGCCCATGATGGTCGGCACGATGTCGACCTGGGTGCCCACGGTGTGGTTGACCGCACCGAACTTCTCCTGGATGCCCGGGGCAATCAGCAGCAGCGGCACGTTGAAGCGGCCCAGGTCCAGCTCGGTGACCTGCTGGTGGTTGCCAAAGCCATGATCGCCAACGATGACGAACAGGGTTTCATTGAAGTACGGCTCCTTGCGCGCCTTCTCGAAGAACTGGCCCAGCGCCCAGTCCGAATAACGCATGGCGGTCAGGTGCTCGTCCAGGCGACCCTGGCCGGTGACCTTCTCGACCGGCAGGTCCTTGGGCAGCGCATACGGGGTGTGGTTGGACAAGGTCTGCAGCAGCGCGTAGATCGGCTTCTTGCCATCGTGCCTGGCCAGCTCTTCGTTGCCACGGTCGAACATGTCCTGGTCGGAAACGCCCCAGGTCGGGTCGGAGAACACCGGGTTGACGAAGTCGTTACGGCCAATGAAGGTGGTCATGCCCTGGTTGCCGAAGAACCCGGACTGGTTGTCCCAGGCAAAGTCGCCGTTGTAGACGTACACGTCGTCGTAATCGCGGGCGCTGAGCAAGGCCGGCAGACCGGACAGCTTGTGGCCGCCTTCCGGGGTCTGCATCAGGTATTCGAAGCCTGGCAGGTTGGGGAAGCAGGCCATGGTGGCGAACATGCCCTGGTGGGTATGGGTACCATTGGAGAAGAAGCGGTCGAACAGCAGGCCCTCTTTGGCCAGCTTGTCGAAATACGGGGTGATGTTGTTGGGGCTGCCCAGCGCGCCCACCGAGTGGCCGGCGAAGCTTTCCATCAGGATCACCACCACGTTCTTGATCGGCAGGGTGCGCTCGGCCGGCGGCACGAAGTCGCGGCGGATGGCAGCCTCGTCGGCATCGACCAGGGTGTCGTTGGCGGTCAGCAGCTGCTCGCGCACGCTCTGCGTGGCCACGTCCTGCTCCAGCACCGGTTTCCAGATATTGGCCCGGTCCTCGCCGAAGCGGCTCTTGGCAGCATCGATCAAGGTCAGGGTGCCGTTCAGGCCCAGCTGGTTGACGAAGTTGGAGTCGGTGGTGAAGGCATCACCCCAGCGCATCGGCGGGCCCTGACGCAGGGTGCCACGGGCAGCGACCACGGCTACCAGCAGGATCACCATGAACACCGCCAGGCGGTTGTACCACGGCGCCGCGCGGCGCTGCAGGGTGACTTCGTCGGCGCCATTGCCACGGGTCATGCGGTCGATGCCCTTGAACAGCAGGCTCAGCAGCCAGGTGCCGAACAGCCAGGCCAGCAGGTAGCGCACCACAGGGAAGCCGTACCAGAGCATGCTCAGCACGGTTTTCGGGTCTTCCTTGATGTACTGGAACACCAGGCCGTTGAGGCGCTGGTGGAACTCGCGATAGAAGTCCAGCTCCATCAGGCCGAGGAACATCACCACGCTCGAGGTGATGGTCAGCCAGAAACGGAACAGGCCACGCCGGGCCATGGCCCAGGGGCTGAGAATGGCCAGCAGCAGCGGAATACTGATGTACACCACCACCCGCAGGTCGAAGCGCAAGCCGTTGAGGAAGCCTTCGGCGACAGTCGCGCCGGGGGTATCGCCAATCATGTCGCTGTTGTAGACCAGCAGCGCCAGGCGCACGAGGCTGAGCATCAGCATGATCACCAGGGCGCTGAGCAGCGTGTAGGCCAGGTGGGATTTCAGGGTGGGCGAGAACGACGCTCGCGCGCCCCGTTGCTTCAAGGCGTCCGGGTTAGCCATGAATGGGAAGGTCCTAGGATTGCGGGTTTGCGGAGATGGCGCAGGTGTATACCAACGCAGCATTGTGCGGGTGCGGATTCTGTTTAAACCAATGTGAAAATTTTGTCACGGGGGTGTTGCGGGTTTTGTCTGTTTCGGCCTCTTCGCGGGCATGCCCGCTCCCACAGGGATATCACCGCTCTCGACTGTGGGAGCGGGCGTGCCCGCGAAGAGGCCAGCACAGGCATTCAGATGCGCACATTCCCCCGCGGCCCGGCAATCGCCCAGATCACCAGGCCCACCACCGGCAGCAAGGCGATCAGCAGGATCCACAACACCTTGATGCCCACTTCGCTGCCACTCTTGATCACATTGAGGATGGCCCAGATATCCAGCGCCAGGATGATCAGCCCGACCAGGCTGTTGAACGTCGAACCCATGCCTAAACTCCTGTCCAGAGGCTTTGCCACAGCATAGCCAGCTATCACGTCGATAGAAGGGAATCCTTGGCCGTTTGCACGTGTCACTGCTTAAACTGCTTCATCCACCGATTTCGAGGTTGCCATGCCCGCACACACCCACAGCGTAGCCCTGCCTTCGCCCGTCAGCGCCTGGCGCCAACAGATGCACGACAACCCCTGGATCGGCGCCGGCCTGGCCCTGAGCCTGCTGGTGGTACTGGTACTGCTGGGGGCGAGCCTGTGGAACGCGGTGAACGGCGACCACGCCGATAATCTTCACCTGGCCGCACTGGGCGGGCTGTCCGGCTTTGGCGCCACGGCGCTGGGCGCGGTACTGGCGGTGGTGCTGCGCGATATCCGGGCACGCACCCAGGACGTGATGTTGGGTTTTGCCGCCGGCATGATGCTGGCGGCCAGTTCGTTCTCGCTGATTCTGCCGGGCCTGGATGCCGCCCGTGAAATTACCGGCAACGGCCCGGCCGCGGCCTTTACCGTGGTGCTGGGCATGGGCCTGGGCGTGCTGCTGATGCTGGGCCTGGACCGCTTCACCCCGCACGAACACGAAAGCACCGGCCCGTGCGGCCCGGAAGCCGAGCGCATCAGCCGGGTGTGGTTGTTCGTGCTGGCGATTACCCTGCACAACCTGCCTGAGGGCATGGCGATTGGCGTGAGCTTCGCCAATGGCGACATGAACATCGGCCTGCCGCTGACCAGCGCCATCGCTATCCAGGACATCCCCGAAGGGCTGGCCGTGGCGCTGGCCTTGCGCGCTACCGGGTTGTCGAGCCTTAAGGCCGCGCTGGTGGCGATCGGGTCGGGGCTGATGGAGCCGCTGGGTGCCGTGATCGGCCTGGGGATCTCGACCGGCTTTGCCGTGGCCTACCCGGTGAGCATGGGCTTGGCGGCGGGGGCGATGATCTTTGTGGTGAGCCACGAGGTGATTCCCGAAACCCACCGCAATGGGCACCAGACGGCGGCGACCCTGGGGCTGATGGGTGGGTTTGCGGTGATGATGTTCCTGGATACTGCGCTGGGCTGAAGCTTGAAGCTCCCTGTGCCGGCCTCTTCGCGGGCTCGCCCGCTCCCACAGGTACTCCACTGCCCTCAGGCCCAGTGAAAATCCTGTGGGAGCGGGCATGCCCGCGAAGAAGCAAACACTGAAATCAGACGTGTACGGCGACCTTCAGAGCTTCCAGGGCAGGCTCGACCCTGATCCCCACCTCTGCCCCCAGCTCCAGCACCCGTGCCAGCTCGTTCTGCCCCACCATCACCATCTGCAGCTCGTCATCCAGCAACTGGCTGAAGTTGAGCAGCACATAACCACCCGCCTCTTTGTTCAGCGCCCCCATCTGCACCTGAATGCGGTTGAGTGCCGTCAGCGGCTCGGTGCGGGCCAGTTGTTTGGGCTTGAGGGTGAACGGCACGCTCTGGTCGAACGAGTCGCTGATCTGCTGGAACAGCGCCTGGTAACTGTCGGCCTGGAACACCACGGTGTCCGGCAGGCTGCCCAGCACCACCCATTCGCCCAGCGGGATGGGGAAGCTGTCATCGTAGTTGACGTCGGGGTTGGCGGCCAGGAAGGCGGCGGGGTCGGCGTAAGCCTGGGCGGCCTCGTCGGCAATGCGCTCGATGTCTTCCTCGCGCATGCAGCCAGCGCCAATGAGGCTGATGAATTCGAGCAACTGAGTTTTCATGAAAGGGGGCCTGCGACGGGTGAAAAGTCGCCAAGGATAGCCGCAAATGCCCCCTTGCGGTTAGCCGGCCAGCACTTGCAGGCGCGCGGCGGCGTCCACCGCCCCCATGGTTTGCGCTGCCATCAGCGCGGTGGCCCCGCGGGCATCCTGGCGGGCCGGGTCGGCACCCTGGGCCAGCAGGTACTCGATAATTTCGCTGCGGTTGAACATGGCCGCCAGCATCAACGCGGTGCGGCCATCCTGTGCGGCTGCGTCCACCGGCACGCCGTGCTCCAGCAACAGGCGGATCATGGCCAGGTCGCCCTTGAACGCGGCTCCGGCGATGGGCAGCTGGCCGTTATCGTTGGCAATCAGCGGGTCGGCGCCGTGCGCCAGCAATACACGCACCGCGTCGTGGTGGCCGTGGTAACTGGCCAGCATCAGCAGGGTGTCGCCCTTGTGGTTGCGCAAGTTGGGTGGCAGGCCGCTGGCCAACAGGCGCCCGAGCATCTCGGCATCGCCTTGGCGGGCACGTTCGAATACCTGCTCGGCGAAGGCAGCGGTTTCGTCGGCGGTCATGGTGGCGGGCGTGGGTTGGCTGGACATCTGGAACCTCCTGGCAGAAATCGTTGCCCAAGTCTTTGTCAGGCAAGGCTGCCGGGTCAAAGGTTCAGATTCTATCGGGCCGATAGCTGGCGCCAGGTCGTGCAATATGCACTGTGCAAAATGCACGACCGTGCAGGTTGCACGACAACGCCTTCGGAATACACACTTAACCAACTGTATTTAAAGGATTTTTTCGAAAAATGCGTTCTGGCACGGTCACTGCAAACATCAACTCATGTCTGCCACGCAACAGCCAGGAGTTGATATGGACCTCATCCAGGAAAAGTTCGTTTCGGTATTTTCGGCCTATCAGGTGAATACCCAGGCCCGCCCCGACGGCGGTGTCATGCTGACCCTGCGCGCCGCTGACGGCAAGGTCACCCGCCGGGTGCTGACCTATGCGCAACTGCACAGTGCCGAGCAGCTTTCGTGGGCGATCAGTGCGATTCGCCGGGACTTGGCCGAACAGGCCAGTGAATTGCCGGTGATTTCGATGCTGCAGAGCCAGCAGCGGTTTGCCTTGCCGACTTATCGCTGAGTTCTGTGTTGGCTGATCTGGCCTCTTCGCAGCGCAAGGCTGCGAAGAGGCCGGCAAAGCAATTACAGCTCATCAACGCCCAGGAACGCCCGCGCAGTCACGTCTCCGGTAAACCTCGGCTGCATGCCCTGCTCGCTGCCATACAACCGCAACGCCAGGCAAAATGGCACATCGCCCAGCTCAACCCAGCGCCGGGTACCCGCCGGCACCACCAACTGGTCACCCTTCTCGCACAGCACCGAATACACCCACTCCCCCACCCGCAGGCCAACTTGCGCCCGCCCGCTGACCACGGCGAACACCTCATCGGTGTCATGCACATGCTCATCGCGCACATCCACCTGCGCCGGGGCCTCACCGTCACGGTTGAGCACCACGAACGCCTTGCTGCCATGCGCCGTCATCAACTGGTCCAGGTACCCGCGGCAGGCCTCCAGCACCTCGTCCTGAGCCGTGCCCGGGCGCACCCGCAGGCCATGCACGGCATGGGCAAAGTGCACGCCCTGCTCGGCCAGGGTAGCGGCGATGTCGTCGTTGTGGGTCAGCACCTTGTTCGGCAGTTCCGGGCTGGAGAAATGGAAAACACTGAGAATGCTCATCAGGGGCGGGTCCTGGTCGGTTGCGAACAAAGGGCAATGATAACGGTTGCAGCCACGGCTGCGGCACTGGCCATACCAAAGGTGAAGGTGGGCCCCAACAGTTTCCAGCTGTAGCCCGAATACAATGCCCCCAACGCACCGCCGGTGCCCGATAGCGCCGCATACAGCGCCTGGCCCTGACCCTGCTGACGGGCACCGAAGCTGGCCTGGACGAATGCGATGCTGGCGGCATGGAAACAGCCGAAGGTGGCCGCGTGCAGTACCTGGGCGAACACCAGTACCGCCGGCTCGCCGGCCAGGTTGCCCAGCAACAGCCAGCGCAGCGCCGCCAGCACGAAGCTGGCCAGCAGTACCCGCTGCACGGAAAAGCGCGCAAAGATGCGGCTCATGGCCATGAACACCAACACTTCGGCTACCACCCCCAGTGCCCACAGCAAGCCGATGGCACCCCGGGCATAGCCCAGGTGTTCCAGGTGCAGGGTGAGGAAGGTGTAGTACGGCCCGTGGCTGAGCTGCATCAGCGCCACGCAGGCGTAGAACGCGATCACCCCCGGTGCCCGCAGCTGCTGCAGGAAGCCGCCCGCGCCGCTGCGCTCGCCCTGCTCCACCGGCTGGGCATTGGGCACGAACAGGCTGGCGGCGACGATGCCGGCCATGATCGTGACCAGCGCCACCGGGTAGATATCCAGGCTCAGCCACTCGAACAGCCGGCCCAGGCCGACCACGGTGAGGATGAAGCCGATCGAGCCCCACAGGCGCACCTGGCTGTAGCGCGCAGTCTGCCCGTGCAGGTGGGCCAGGGTGATGACCTCGAACTGTGGCAGCACCGCATGCCAGAAGAAGGCATGCAAGGCCATGACCAGCGCCAGCCAGGCGTAGCTTTTGCCCAGGAAGATCAGGGCGAAGGTGGCCAGGGTAGATAGCGCGCCCAGGCGCACGATCAACAGGCGCTGGCCGGTGCGGTCACCCAGCCAGCCCCACAGGTTGGGGGCGATGCAGCGCATGAGCATGGGGATGGCCACCAGCTCGCCGATACGCGCCGGGGAGAAGCCCAGATGGTCAAAGTACAGCGACAGGAACGGGGCGGTGGAACCGAGCAGGGCGAAGTAGAACAGGTAGAAGCTGGACAGGCGCCAGTAGGGGATTGGTTGCATGGGGGTGGCCTTGTGGGGACCTGTGCCGGCCTCTTCGCGGGCGCGCCCGCTCCCAAAGGGAACCCACAGATTCTGACAGCGGTGATGAACCTGTGGGAGCGGGCATGCCCGCGAAGAGGCCGGTACTGGCGAATCAGAGCTGGCCCAGCACCGGGGTATTCACCTTCACATCGGCATTCTGCGCGCGGTGGCGCAGCAGGTGGTCCATCAGCACGATGGCCATCATCGCCTCGGCGATCGGCGTGGCGCGGATGCCCACGCACGGGTCGTGGCGGCCTTTGGTGATGACGTCCACCGGGTTGCCGTCGATGTCGATGGAGCGGCCCGGGGTGGTGATGCTGGAGGTCGGCTTCAGTGCCAGGTGGGCAACGATCGGCTGGCCCGAAGAAATACCGCCGAGGATGCCGCCAGCGTTGTTGCTGAGGAAGCCTTCCGGGGTCAGTTCGTCACGGTGCTCGGTGCCGCGCTGGGCCACGCTGGCGAAGCCGGCGCCGATTTCCACGCCCTTGACCGCGTTGATGCTCATCAGCGCGTGGGCAAGTTCGGCGTCGAGGCGATCGAAGATCGGCTCGCCCAGGCCCGGCATCACGCCTTCGGCGACCACTGTAATCCTGGCACCCACCGAGTCCTGGTCACGGCGCAGCTGGTCCATGTAGGCCTCCAGCTCCGGCACTTTGCTTGGGTCAGGGCTGAAGAAAGCGTTCTGCTCCACCGACTCCCAGGTCTTGAACGGGATCTCGATCGGGCCCAGCTGGCTCATGTAGCCGCGCACGGTGATGCCCTGGGTGGCCAGGTACTTCTTGGCGATGGCGCCAGCGGCCACGCGCATGGCGGTTTCGCGGGCCGAACTGCGGCCACCGCCGCGGTAGTCGCGGATGCCGTACTTGTGGTGGTAGGTATAGTCGGCGTGAGCCGGGCGGAACAGGTCCTTGATCGCCGAGTAGTCCTTGGACTTCTGGTCGGTGTTGCGGATCAGCAGGCCGATCGAGCAGCCGGTGGTGCGGCCTTCGAACACGCCGGAGAGGATTTCCACCTCGTCGGCTTCCTGGCGCTGGGTAGTGTGCCGGCTGGTGCCGGGCTTGCGCCGGTCGAGGTCGTGCTGCAGGTCGGCGAGGGAAATTTCCAGGCCCGGTGGGCATCCATCGACAATGGCGACCAACGCCGGGCCATGGCTCTCGCCAGCGGTGGTGACAGTGAACAGCTTGCCGTAGGTATTGCCGGACATGGACGCTCCGCGAGATCTGCCTGAAGTGAACGAAAGCGGCAGTATACAGATGGTTGGGTTGCCTGTGCTGGCCTCTTCGCGGGTAAACCCGCTCCCACAGGATCACCACAGGCCTGGGCAATTTGCGGTACCTGTGGGAGCGGGTTCACCCGCGAAGGGGCCGAACCTGCTATACAAAGCCCGAGAACCTTCCCGCAAACACTGGGTCAAACCGTCATCTCCCCATGTAGTACCGCATGATGTCGCGCCTCGTCGCCCTCTTCTTCCTGCTGTGCACCGGCCTGGCCCAGGCCGCCGCCCCCACCGTGCTGCAACGCCCGATCGACCTCGACACCGGCCAGGGCGTGCTGCATGGCAGCCTGCTGCTGCCGCAACAGGCCACCCCGCCACCGGTAGTGCTGATCATCGCAGGCTCGGGCCCCACCGACCGTGACGGCAACAACCCGGCGTCAGGCCGGGTCGACAACCTCAAGCGCCTGGCCCTGCTGCTGGCCAACGCGCACATCGCCAGCGTGCGCTACGACAAGCGCGGGGTGGCCGCCAGCCAGCCGGCCACGCCCGACGAGCGTGACCTCAGCGTGGAGCGTTACGTGGCCGACGTAGTCGCCTGGAGCCACAAGCTCAAGGCCGATCCACGCTTCGGCCCGTTGATACTGGTTGGCCACAGCGAAGGCGCGCTGATCGCCAGCCTGGCCGCCGAGCAGGCCGGCGCCAGTGCGGTGATCACCCTGGCCGGCAGCGGCCGGCCATTGGCCGAGGTGCTGCGCGAACAGCTGGCCCAGCGCCTGCCGCCGGCACAACTGGCGGGTGGCAGCGCCCTGCTCGACCGCCTGCAGGCCGGGCAGACCAGCCTGGAAGTGCCGGCACCGCTGCGCCAGGTGTTTCGCCCCAGCGTACAGCCCTACCTGATTTCACTGTTCCGGCAGAACCCGGCGGCGGCCTTTGCCCGCCTGCCCATGCCCGCGTTGATCGTGCAAGGGCGCAACGACGTGCAAGTGGGCGTGATCGACGCCGAACGGCTGAAGGCGGCCAAGCCGGATGCGCAGCTGGTGCTGATCGATGGCATGAACCACATGCTGCGTATCAGCCCCAAGGCGATGAGCCAGCAGCGCGACAGCTACCTGAACCCGGAACTGCCGCTGGCAAGGGAGCTTGGCGAGCAGATTGTGACGTTTATCCAGCATTTGCCTTCTGCCTGAGCCTCAGGTCTTGGCCGGTACGGCCGATAATTTCGGTAATAGCGGAACATTGGGGCCGCTGGCGCGCCCCATCGCCGGCAAGCCAGCTCCCACAGGAATACCACAGGCCTGAATGCCGTGCGGTCCCTGTGGGAGCTGGCTTGCCGGCGATGGGCTGCGCAGCAGCCCCTGCCGCATGCCCGAACCCAAGGACAAGCCCTGATGACAACCGCCCCCGCCGCCGTAGAGCCGGCCGAAGAGCCCGAGGAAAGCACCGCCCTGCCCTGGGCCGAGCTGGCCGCCGAACATTTCCAGCTGTTGCGCCTGGCCGCCCTGCCGACTGACCGTAGCACCGGCGCACGGCCGCTGCGCTTTGTGCAGTTCGGCTATGCCGAGCGCCACGACAAGGCGCACAGCCTGCTGCGCATGGAAATCCAGCTGCCCGGGCAGAAGGTGCACAAGGAACAGAACCGCCTGGACATTCGCGTCGACCACTCCGCGCGCCTGGTGCGCATCGGCAATGAACATGGCCTGCAACTGGAGCCGCTGAACCGTGGCATCGGCCGCTTCCTGCTGGCTCAGGCCGCGCAGTGGCTGCAGCGCAAGTGGTCGCACTACCGGATCGAGGGCATGGCGCTGCCGAGCAAGGATGCGCTGAACGAAGACTCACGCCTGCGTCGTGACCACTGCCTGCGCGGGATGGGTATCGAGGTGGAGTACGAGGACAGCCAGCATCTGAAGGGCCGTACCGTGGAAATGACGGTGGGCGAGCTCAAGGGGGCATGGAACAGCGAGCGCTTGCAGCGAGTGGGGATACTGGATGCTGCCGGCCTGCTGCAGCAGGCTGACCAGCAGTTGCAGGAAAAGGAAGGGCAACTGCGTGAGCGCGATGAACGGGTTGCCAAGTACCAGCGTGAAGACAGCGGGTTGCGCTTTACCATTACCTGCCTGGTGGCGTTTGCAGTGTTCCAGGCGGGGTTGCTGATCTGGATTGCCACGCGCTGACACCGCGTTGCCTGCTTCGCGGGCGCGCCCGCTCCCACAGGTATTGCGCAAAGCCTGAGGACGGCGCTGTACCTGTGGGAGATCACCCAGCCCTTCCGGGCTGCGCTGTCGCGCAGCAAACATGAGATGTACGGCTTCAGTTCTGCAGCAGCGCTGACATTTTGAAAAAGA
>NZ_NEJR01000024.1:0-68096 GCF_002113165.1 Pseudomonas sp. B19(2017) | reverse complement strand
GCCCCGAGCAAAGCCCGCCCCAGCGGCGAACCCCAGTTGATCAACCCCCGCCCGGCATCTGCCTCATCCTCACCCACCAGCCGCACCACATGTTCCTGCTCCTGGGCATCGACAAACCGCACCCGGCTACCAATCTGCACCTTGCTGCGCGAAGTCGCCGCCGGCACCACCTGGGCACTCTGTACCCGCGCGCTGAAGTAGCGCAGGTCCCGTTCGGTATCCGCCAGCCGCTGCTTGTCGCCACGCTCGCCCTGGGCCTGCAGTTCGCTGCGCAGGGCATTGAGTTCGGCCACGCGCTCCTGCAGCTGGCGCAAGCCACTGGCGGTGAGGTAGTTGGGTTGCGCGCTGACCCTTCGCTCGACCGGCTGATCAGCCTGGGCAGCGGCCTGGTCTTCGTTGACGAATGCTCGGCTCATGGGTGGCCTCCTTGTGCAGGAGACCATCATCGCAGGCCGCCAGTTTCAAGAAATGTCCTTTTGCGACTCAGTTGTGGCGATAGGCGCGTGCGGCATCGCGGTCCTTTTCCTGCTCCCAGTCGCGCTCGCGCTGGTCCCAGAATCGCTCGTGGTACTGGCGCTGTTCTTCGCTGTTCTGCATCGCGTGGCACTGGCGAAAACCGTCGTCCCAGCCGCTTTCGTACGTGCGTTCGTGCAGGTAGCGCGGCACGTCCTTGCGAAAGCCGCCTACCATCAGCCCGGCCGCCTGGCGGCCGCTGCTGCAGCCGTCTTGGAAACCATCGGCATAGGCGGGGGGATAACCCCGGTTGACCATTTGCTCGTGGGTGGTTTCGCAACCAGACAGCAACAACGCCATGCACACGCCGAACCAGTACCGCGACATAACCACAAAACCCTCCGGTTGATACTGGAAAGTCTAGGTGGCGATTTGTCGGGGGGCCGTCAAAACAGTGTCAAAGACTCGGTTGGGTCACACTGTGGCCTGTACCGGCCCTATCGCCGGCAAGCCAGCTCCCACAGGTACTGCACATCCCTTGAGTCCTGTGATCACCTTGTGGGAGCTGGCTTGCCGGCGATAGGGCCAGTGCAGGCAACCAGTGTTTTCAGTAGTGGTACCACTTCAGCTCAAGCATCACCTCGTTCTGCGCCGTAGCCAGATGGCTGAACTCCCGCGAAGCACTCAACCGCACCCCCAGGTTCTGGCTGATCTCCCACTGCTGGTTCAGGCTCACGCTGCGCCGCACCTCGCCGTTGGCGAAGTAATCGCCCTTGGCCTCAAGCGTCATGTTGCCCAACCCGTTGCGCCAGAGCAGCCCGCCATTGAAACCCGCCGCCGGGGCGATGAACTGGGCGAAATCATTGTGGTGCTCGACCCGCACCGTACCCAGGGCAAAGCCCAGCAAGCCGTCGGCCAGTTGCCAGGTGCCGCCGGCCCCGCCGTTCACATGGCTCACCAGCACCTCGTCATCATGCTTGCCCGGCACCCGCTCCAGCCCGCCGGCCACCTGCCACGACCAAGGCTTGAGCAACTCGTTGCGCGGCGTCAGCGAGCGGATGGTGGCCAGGTCCAGGCGCTGCACCTGCCAGTCGTTGCCTTCGTACTGGCGCAGCTTCAACTGCAGGATCTCGATTTGCGCCCCCAGCGGGAAGCCATAGGCGTTGTCATTCAGGTCGTGATAGGCCATGCGCAGGCCGTACTCGGCATAGGCACGGTCTTCGCGGGTGCCCACGCCCAGCTGCCAGGTGCGCGAATCATGGCCGTCCTCGGGCAGGCCTGGGCGCTCGATCTGCAGCGGCGGTGGCGGGTTGCTGTTGATTGCCCGCAACAGTTCGAAGCTGCGCCTGGCCTGCCCGGGGTCGCGCTCCTGGCCATTGGCGCGGTAGCGCTCCAGGCGGTACGCGGCATCCTGCACCAGCGCCTGGCGCTGGCGGGGGAGGGCCTTGAATTCGGGGCTTTGCAGTTGTGCGGTGTCGGCACTTACCGCCAGCACCTGGCGCTTTTCGCCATGATCGAGCGGCTCGGCCCGGGCCAGCAGTTCGCGTTCGCGCGAGGGGCGGTACGTTTCGCTGGCGACCAGGCCGGACTGCTTCACGGCCTTGACCGTGTCGGTCGGAATGGCGGTCAGCGGGAACTGCGAGGTCAGGTCCAGGCTCGGGCGGGCCACCTGCAACAGTTCCAGCAGACGGTACGAGCAGTTTTCGTCGAAGAAGAAGTAGTCGAACTGGATCTGCTTCAACTCCCACACATGTTCGACCATGCGCCCGGTTTCTTCCGGGGTCAGGTCCAGCTGGTACTCCCACAGGTCGCGGTTTTCCAGGCTGCGGTATTCGGACAGTTTCTCCTGGTAGGGCATCAGCGCGAACAGGCCAGGGTAGCCGCCCATCAGGCCTTTCCAGGCATACAGGATGCTGTTGTCGCTGCCTTCGATGTAGGCGCCGAAGTTGATCGCGTAACTCAGCAGCGTGGTGTCGTCACGGCGGGTGTTGGACTGGTCGATGCGCAGCAAGGTGTGGCCGAACATCGATGACGGGCTGTTCAGGTAGGCCGCCGGGAAGATCAGCGCCGCACTGTGCGGGTCGATCGACTGGTACCAGGTGGTGAACTCCTGGCAGTCCGGTTGCGGCAAATCTTGCAGGTCGAGCTGTTCGCGCAGCCAGCGGGTGCGCGCCGGGAACACGCACTGGGCATGCTTGTCGCCGAGGTTGGCCGGGGCGTACAGCGCTTCGACCGTGGCTTGCAGCTCCTGGTCGGGGTGGTGCGCGCCGTCCTCGGCGAGGAAGAACGCATCATCGTCCACATAGCTGCGCCAGCCACCCAGCTTGGCGGTTTCGTAATGGCCCAGGGCTATCCAGTAAGGGGTGTTGGCCAGTTGCTGGACACGGCCTGGGTCCAGCATGGGCGCGGCATGAACAGGGGCGCAGGCACACAGCGCCAGGGATACGAAGCGTTTGAGCATATCGGGCAACTACTTCTTGACGATGCCGAAAAAGGCGAAACCCGCCCCGGAACCGGGGCGGGAGCAGCTGGACTCAGGCCTCGGTTGCGTATTTGGCCAGGCGTGGGTCGTTCTTCAGAACGGCCAGGGTGTTGCTGTGGACGGTTTCTGCAGTGACATCGGCGCTGCTGAAGATCTGGTTGAAGTGCTGGTGGGTGACCGATGCGAAGTAGCCACGGTCTTCCGGAGCCACGCCGAGGACCACGGCATAGGTGGTTAGCGCTTCGCCCTGGCCCATGGCCATGTCTTCGGACAGTTCATTCATCATGCCGTTCATGGCGAACCAGGACTTGCCACCGTAGGTCAGTGATGCCTTGGTGGAGCAGCCGTTGGTACCGGAGGTCATGCCGAAGGTGGCGTTACCGGAGGTGCCGTTGGTGGTGGAAGCCAGGAAGTGTGCCGGCGTGCCGCGCTGGCCTTCGAACAGCATGTTGCCCCAGCCGCAGTTCGGGCCGCCTGGCGCTTCGGCCATGGCGTTGAGTGAGGCGACGGTGAACAGAGTACCCAGAAGAATCCGTTTCATAGCATTTGTTCTCTTTTGACTTAACCAAGGGTCAGGGTTTCTGGCAACTCGGTTGCCAGGTCGGGGAAGCTTTTCACCCACCCGCGCAGCTTGGAGTTTAGGCACGATCTAAGAGTTGCGTTGTTGATTGCGAAAAATTTGCTGTTACATGGCCCGCTCCGGCTGCGATATAAAGTCTTGCGGAGCCTTGCAAGGCGCGCGCGGGCAGCGCCAGAATGCTGCGTATCTGCCCCGCCGAAGTAAGGAAACCCAATGCCCGATCCTGTCGCTGCGCGCCTGCGTCTCGCGCCCGAAGCCCTGACCCGGCGTTTCTCACCCGAGCAGTTTGCCTTTACCAATACCGACGATCTGGAGCCGTTTCGCGGAGTCCTGGGCCAGGAGCGTGCTGTCGAGGCCCTGCAGTTTGGCGTGGCCATGCCGCGCCCTGGTTACAACGTGTACGTAATGGGCGAGCCCGGCACCGGCCGCTTTTCGTTCGTCAAGCGCTACCTCAAGGCCGAGGGCAAGCGCCAGCAGACCCCCGCCGACTGGGTCTACGTCAACCACTTCGATGACACCCGTGAGCCCCGCGCACTGGAATTGCCATCCGGCAGCGCCGGGGCATTCATCGCCGACATGAACGGGCTGATCGACAACTTGTTGTCGACCTTCCCGGCGGTGTTCGAGCACCCGTCGTACCAGCAGAAAAAGGGCGCTATCGACCGCGCCTTCAACCAGCGTTACGACCGCGCCCTCGATGTGATCGAGCGCGCCTCGCTGGAAAAGGACGTGGCCCTGTACCGCGACGCCAGCAACGTCGCCTTCACCCCGATGGCCGACGGCAAGGCACTGGATGAAGCCGAGTTCGCCCAGTTGCCGGAAGAGGTGCGCGAGCAGTTCCACGAGGATATCGCCCTGCTCGAGGAGCGCCTGAACGAAGAACTGGCCAGCCTGCCGCAATGGAAACGCGAGTCGAACAACCAGCTGCGCCAGCTCAACGAAGAAACCATCACCCTGGCCCTGCAGCCATTGCTGGCGCCGCTGTCGGAAAAATACGCCGAGAATGCTGCGGTCTGCGCCTACCTGCAGTCGGTACAGCTGAACCTGCTGCGTACCGTGGTCGAGCAACTGGTCGATGACAGCAAGACCGACGCCGCCGCGCGCAAACTGCTGGAAGAGCAGTACGCCCCCAGCCTGGTGGTCGGCCACCACGCCGACGGCGGTGCGCCGGTGGTGTTCGAGCCGCACCCGACCTACGACAACCTGTTTGGCCGTATCGAATACAGCACCGACCAGGGTGCGCTGTACACCTCGTACCGCCAGCTGCGCCCCGGTGCGCTGCACCGGGCCAACGGCGGCTTCCTGATTCTGGAAGCCGAGAAGATGCTGGGCGAGCCGTTCGTCTGGGACGCGCTCAAGCGTGCCCTGCAGTCGCGCAAGTTGAAGATGGAATCGCCACTGGGCGAGCTCGGCCGGGTGGCTACCGTCAGCCTGACGCCGCAGATGATCCCGCTGAACATCAAGCTGGTCATCATCGGTTCGCGCCAGCTGTACTACGCACTGCAGGACCACGACCCGGACTTCCAGGAGATGTTCCGGGTACTGGTGGACTTCGACGAAGACATGCCCATGGTCGACGAGAACCTGGAGCAGTTCGCCCAGCTGTTGCGCACCCGCACCAACGAAGAGGGCATGGCGCCGCTGACCAGTGATGCGGTGGCGCGCCTGGCCACCTACAGTGCCCGCCTGGCAGAAAACCAGTCGCGCCTGTCGGCACGTATCGGCGACCTGTTCCAGTTGGTCAGCGAAGCCGATTTCATCCGCCAGCTGGCCAATGATGAAATGACCGACGCCGGGCACATCGAGCGTGCGCTCAAGGCCAAGGCCACCCGCACCGGCCGTGTTTCGCAGCGGGTGCTGGACGACATGCTCGCCGGTATCATCCTGATCGACACCGAAGGCGCGGCCATTGGCAAGTGCAACGGCCTGACCGTGCTGGAAGTGGGTGATTCGGCGTTCGGCATGCCGGCGCGTATTTCCGCCACCGTGTACCCGGGCGGCAGCGGTATCGTCGACATCGAGCGTGAGGTCAACCTCGGCCAACCGATCCACTCCAAGGGTGTGATGATCCTCACCGGCTACCTGGGCAGCCGCTATGCCCAGGAGTTCCCGCTGGCAATCTCGGCAAGCATCGCCCTGGAACAGTCCTACGGCTACGTGGACGGTGACAGCGCCTCGCTGGGCGAAGCCTGCACGCTGATCTCGGCCTTGTCGCGCACGCCGCTCAAGCAGTGCTTTGCCATCACCGGTTCGATCAACCAGTTTGGCGAAGTACAGGCAGTGGGCGGGGTCAACGAGAAAATCGAGGGCTTCTTCCGCCTGTGCGAAGCGCGTGGCCTGACTGGCGAGCAAGGGGTGATCATCCCGCGTGCCAACGTCGCCACACTGATGCTCGACGAGCGCGTGCTGCAGGCCGTGGAGAACGGCATGTTCCACGTGTACGCGGTCAGCCAGGCCGACGAGGCGTTGAGCCTGCTGGTAGGCGAGGAGGCCGGGGTGCTGGATGACAAGGGCCAGTTCACCGAAGGCAGCGTCAACGCACGGGTGGTAGAGCGCCTGCGCGAGATCGCCGAGATGATCAGCGAGGAGGAGATCGAGAAGGCGGAGAAAGAGCGCCTGGAAGAGGTGATTGCCCAAGCCAAGCCGGCCTGAGTCAATAAACCGGCGCTGGCGGCGATGTGCTACCGTTTAGCGCCGGTTTTCCATCTTTCTATACGGTTCTTCTATGCTGGAACTTAAGGACGGTATTAGCGTTCAGGATGGAAACAGCCTGAGGTTCAGGCTGAACAAGGCTTTTTGGAGGGGGCGCGGCCATGCGCAATCTCAGCCTCACACGCCAGTGCCTGGGCCTGGTGACCCGCATCGAATGCAGCATCCGTCCGCTGGCCGGGGACAACGGCATGTGGACGCTGCTGTTCGCCGCCGGCATGGCCGGTGAACAACCGTCCGCAATCAAGGCCCAAGGGCCGTTCCATGGGCCGCTGGTGGCCGAATCGGTGCTCAATGCCATTGTCGACAGCCTGACCTTGCATGGGTATCAGGTGGCCGAGGATCCGCAGATCTGGTGTTTGCATTTGCAGGCGCAGTTGCGGCGGATCAATGGTGAGCGGTGTCGGAACCTGGGGGATTACCAGTTTCATCCTGAGACCTGATTGAGGCCGGGGGCCGCTTTGCGGCCCATTCGCAGCACAAGGCTGCTCCTACAAGCGAATGGGCTGCGGAGCGGCCCCCGGGCTTTTGCTGTAACAGGTGGCTGGCTATACTCGCCGTCGCTTTTTTAGTCACCTGATGAGTCCCGACACTCCATGGAACGTATCCTCGAAAATGCGATGTATGCCTCGCGCTGGCTACTCGCCCCCATCTACTTCGGCCTGTCCCTCGGCTTGCTGGCCCTGGCGCTGAAATTCTTCCAGGAAGTAGTCCACGTCCTGCCCAACGTCTTCGCCCTCAGCGAAGCCGACCTGATCCTGGTGATCCTGTCGCTGATCGACATGTCGCTGGTGGGTGGCCTGCTGGTGATGGTGATGGTCTCCGGCTACGAGAACTTCGTCTCGCAACTGGACATCGACGAGAGCAAGGAAAAACTCAACTGGCTGGGCAAGATGGATTCTTCGTCGCTGAAGATGAAGGTTGCCGCTTCGATCGTGGCCATTTCGTCCATCCACCTGCTGCGGGTGTTCATGGATGCACAGAACATCTCCACCGATTACCTGATGTGGTACGTGATCATCCACATGACCTTCGTGGTCTCGGCATTCTGCATGGGCTACCTGGACAAGCTGACCAAGCACTGAGCCTTTCAGGCCTCTTCGCAATCCCTGTGGAAGCGGGCAAGCCCGCGAAGAGGCCAGCACGGTCCAACTGACGAGCGGCGTCAGTCATGCCCTTGTGCATTCTCACATTCTGTACAAAAAATGAGCTCTCATGCGTGGTTCCCTTCGCGAGGTGCTCTCATGAACCTGCATCAGCTCAACACCGAGGCCAGGGCTGGCCATGTCGACGAACTGAACCTGATCGCCATCGAAGGTGGTGACTACCTCCTCGAGGCCCGTATCAAAGGCCACGCCCACCCGCTCTCCGACCCCCGTGGTGAACGCCTGCGCGTGCACTCGGTTGAGGATGCGCGCAAGTTGCTGCAAACCATCCCCATGGTCTCGATGAACCTGGTGCATTGGTCGGTGCAGGACGAAATGTGCGGCATGGGCACGCACCCGGAAGAAGACTTGAAGGTGCCGATTTCCCAGCGCTCGGCCTGGTAGCTGCTCGCAGCGCCCCAGTGTGCTAGGCTGCTCGCCCTTTTCATCAAGGGCGCGGCTTCACTGCGCCCTGCAGTGGAGCACGACAATGTCCGAACTCAACCTGTCCACCGACGAAACTCGCGTCAGCTACGGCATCGGCCGTCAGCTGGGCGGCCAGCTGCGCGACAACCCGCCACCAGGCGTCAGCCTGGAAGCTATCCTGGCCGGCCTGACCGACGCCTTCAACGGCGCCGACAGCCGCGTCAGCGAAGCCGACCTGTCGGCCAGCTTCAAGGTCATCCGCGACGTGATGCAAGCCGAAGCAGCTGCCAAGGCTGAAGCCGCTGCAGCCGCTGGCAAGGCATTCCTGGTCGAGAACGCCAAGCGTGACGGCATCACCACCCTGGCTTCGGGCCTGCAGTTCGAAGTACTGACCGCCGGTGAAGGCGCCAAGCCGACCCGCGAAGACAACGTGCGCACCCACTACCACGGCACCCTGATCGACGGCACTGTGTTCGACAGCTCCTACGACCGTGGTCAGCCGGCTGAATTCCCGGTAGGTGGTGTGATCGCTGGCTGGACCGAAGCCCTGCAGCTGATGAACGCTGGCAGCAAATGGCGCCTGTACGTGCCGAGCGAGCTGGCCTACGGCGCACAAGGCGTCGGCAGCATCCCGCCGCACAGCGTGCTGGTGTTCGACGTCGAGCTGCTCGACGTTCTGTAATACCGCTGGGGCCGCTTTGCGGCCCATTCGCGGGCTTGCCCGCTCCCACAGGTGCGGCGTTAGCTTCAAGGCTTGTGCAGTACTTGTGGGAGCGGGCATGCCCGCGAAGAGGCCGGCCCTGCTGGCCTCAATTCCAATCCGTTCCCCCAGGGCGCAACGCCCGCGCATAGCAGAACAGAAACAGAGTCCGCACCAGCTCCTTGAGCACCCCCGGTTCACTCGAATTCAGCCCGCTCATGTCCAGGTCGCCCTGGTCGCGCAGCTCGTCGAGCGCTTCTTCTTCAAGCACCGCGCACACTTCGCCGGTTTCCCGATGAAGAATGCGCAGGTAGGGGTGAGGGCGGTCCAGCCAGGCGTCGATCAGATAAGTCATGGCTATTCTCCTTGGATAGCAGTCCAATGAGAATAATTCTTATTATCTGAATAGCAAGCGCCAATTGGCGGTTATCGGAAAAATCAGACCTTGCGTACGAATTCGGACTTCAGCTTCATGGCGCCGATGCCGTCGATCTTGCAGTCGATATCGTGGTCGCCGTCGCACAGGCGGATGTTCTTGACCTTGGTGCCGACCTTTACCACCAGGGAGGAGCCCTTGACCTTGAGGTCCTTGATCACGGTGACGGTGTCGCCATCCTGCAGGATGTTGCCGACCGAGTCCTTCTTCACCACCGCGTCGCTGGCCGCTTCGGCGTCGCCGCTGGCCGACCACTCGTGGGCGCATTCAGGGCAGATCAGCTGAGTGCCATCCTCATAGGTGTATTCGGAGTTGCATTTCGGGCAGGGTGGCAGAGTGCTCACTTCGGTTCCTCAAACAAACAGACGGACGGTTAAAGGCCCGCATTGTAAAAGGTATTTCTGCAGAAGGGATTATGTCCGGACAAAAGCGTTCGCGGGCTTGCCCGCTCCCACAGGGATAGTGCCAGCCTCAAGGGCTGTGTTGTCCTGTGGGAGCGGGCAAGCCCGCGAATGGAGATGATGCGGTCTGTCAGTGAGTACGCGCGACAGCAAACTCGCTCAGCTCGACCAGCGCATCTCGGTATTCGCTGGCCGGCAGCACTTCCAGGCAGGCGATGGCACGCTTCACGTAGTCACGTGCCAGCTCCGCGGTGTACTTCAGCGCACCCGACTCTTCGACCGCCACGCGAATTTGCTCCAGGTCCTCCAGGCCACCCTTCTGGATCGCCCGGCGCACCAGCGCAGCCTGTTCGGCGGAGCCTTCGCGCATGGTGTAGATCAGCGGCAGGGTAGGCTTGCCTTCGGCCAGGTCGTCACCGACGTTCTTGCCCAGGGTCTGCGAGTCGCCCTTGTAGTCCAGCAGGTCGTCGACCAGCTGGAACGCCACGCCCAGGTGGTCACCGAAGGTACGCAGGGCCTCGCGCTGTTCGTCGGTTGCTTCGGCCAGCGCGGCGGCGCTGTGGGTCGAGGCCTCGAACAGCATTGCGGTCTTGCCGCGGATGACCTCCATGTAGACTTCCTCGGTAGTGCTGGCGTCGCGTACCCGCGACAGCTGCAGCACTTCACCCTCGGCAATCACGCGGGTGGCCTTGGACAGGATCTGCATGACCGGCATCGAGCCCAGTTCGACCATCATCTCGAACGAGCGCGAATAGAGGAAGTCGCCCACCAGCACGCTCGGCGCGTTGCCCCACAGGGCATTGGCGGTGGAGCGGCCACGGCGCATGCCGGACATGTCGACCACGTCGTCGTGCAGCAGGGTGGCGGTGTGCAGGAATTCGATGGTGGCAGCCAGCAGGCGCAGGTCGTCGCCTTCGCGGCCCAGGGCCTTGCCACACAGCAGCACCAGCAGGGGGCGCAGGCGCTTGCCACCGGCGGACGTGATATAGTCGCCGATCTTCGATACCAGCGGCACGCGCGAGGTCAGCTGCTTCTTGATGATCTCGTCGACGGCGCTGAAATCATCAGCCACCGCGCGGTAGAAGGATTGGGGTTGCATCGGCTGCTCCAGTGAGGTTGCGCGGCATGCTAGGTCGCAGGTCCCGGTGTGTCAAGGCGCGGTGCCAGCGCGCCGGGGGCGGTACTTGCAAGCAAAACCGCGGTTGCGTACAATCGCGCACCCTAACTTCCTGGGCAGCACCTGCCTTACGCAATTGCGCCGGGCCGTTCCAGCCCTGTGCAGCCATGCCAGCCAATACTCATCATATAAAGCGCTGGGTGAGCAGGATTATCGGAGAAATACCATGTCTTACGCAGTAATCGTTACCGGCGGCAAGCAGTACAAAGTCGCTGAAGGTGAATTCCTCAAGATCGAAAAACTGGAAGTCGCCACTGGCGAATCCGTGACCTTCGATCGCGTCCTGCTGGTCGCCAACGGTGAAGAAGTCACCATCGGTGCTCCAGTTGTTGCTGGCGCTAAAGTAGTGGCCGAAGTCGTTTCGCAAGGCCGCCACGACAAGGTTCGCATCATCAAGTTCCGTCGTCGTAAGCACCACATGAAGCGTATGGGCCACCGCCAGTGGTTCACCGAGATCAAAATCACCGGTATCCAGGCTTAATCCCCTAGATCCCCTGAATTTATTTGGAGAATTGAACCATGGCTCACAAGAAGGCTGGTGGTAGTACTCGTAACGGTCGCGACTCAGAATCGAAACGCCTTGGCGTGAAGATGTATGGCGGCCAGGTTATCAAGCCAGGCAACATCATCGTCCGTCAGCGCGGCACCGAATTCCACGCTGGCTACGGCGTTGGCATGGGCAAGGATCACACCTTGTTCGCCAAGATCGAAGGCGTGATCAAGTTCGAGAAAAAAGGCGAGTTCATGCGCCGTTACGTGAGCATCGTCGCCGCTTAATCGCGACGTCGCTCCAGAAGCCCCGTCATGCGACGGGGCTTTTTCGTTTGTGGTGAGCCTCTTGCAAAGCTGTTTGTATGGGCTGCCGGCGTGGGTTTCTACGGTCGTACGGGGCCGCCGCGCTCATTTTTGCAAGAGCCTCATGTTTTTGAGTCATTCAGCTCGTCTACTGGCGAGAGGCGGTTTTAATGAAGTTTGTTGACGAAGTATCCATTCGGGTCAAGGCCGGTGACGGTGGCAACGGTTGCATGAGCTTCCGTCGCGAGAAGTTCATCGAGAACGGTGGCCCCAACGGTGGTGACGGTGGCGACGGTGGTTCGGTGTACATGATTGCCGACGAAAACCTCAACACCCTGGTCGACTATCGCTACACCCGTCACCACGAGGCCCAGCGTGGCGCCAACGGCGGCAGCACCGACTGCACCGGCAAGAAAGGCGACGACCTGTTCCTGCGTGTGCCGGTCGGCACCACCGTGATCGACGCCTCCACCCAGGAAGTGATCGGTGACCTGGTTACCCCGGGTCAGAAGCTGATGGTCGCCCAGGGCGGCTGGCACGGTCTGGGCAACACCCGTTTCAAGTCCAGCACCAACCGTGCGCCGCGCCAGACCACCCCAGGCAAGCCGGGTGAGCAGCGCGACCTGAAGATGGAAATGAAAGTGCTGGCCGACGTCGGCCTGCTGGGCTTGCCGAACGCTGGCAAGAGCACCTTCATCCGCTCGGTTTCGGCCGCCAAGCCGAAAGTGGCCGACTACCCGTTCACCACCCTGGTGCCGAACCTGGGCGTGGTCAGCGTCGACCGCTGGAAGAGCTTCGTCATTGCCGACATCCCCGGCCTGATCGAAGGTGCTTCCGAAGGCGCCGGCCTGGGTATCCGCTTCCTCAAGCACCTGGCGCGCACCCGCGTGCTGCTGCACCTGGTGGACATGGCGCCGCTGGACGAAAGCAGCCCGGCCGATGCCGCCGAAGTCATCGTCAACGAGCTGACCCGCTTCAGCCCGTCGCTGGCCGAGCGTGAGCGCTGGCTGGTGCTGAACAAGGCCGATATGGTCATGGAAGACGAGCGCGACGAGCGGGTCAAGGAAGTGGTCGAACGCCTGCAGTGGGACGGCCCGGTCTACGTGATCTCGGCCATCTCCAAGCAGGGCACCGAAAAGCTCAGCCACGACCTGATGCGCTACCTCGAAGACCGCGCCGACCGCCTGGCCAACGACCCGGCCTATGCCGAAGAGCTGGCTGACCTCGACCAGCGCATCGAAGACGAAGCCCGTGCCCAGCTGCAGGCCCTGGACGACGCCCGTACCCTGCGTCGCACCGGCGTCAAGAGCGTGCACGACATCGGCGACGATGATGGTTGGGACGATGATTTCGAGGACGACGAAGACGGCCCGGAAATCATTTACGTGCGCGACTGACCGGTTGCAGTACACTAAACGCCGCTCTTTGGAGCGGCGTTTTTGTATCCACGGTATCTATAGATTCGACATAGGTTGGAAGAAGATGCGAAGCAAGGTGACGGGCGCCAAGCGCTGGGTCGTGAAGATTGGCAGTGCTCTGCTGACCGCCGATGGCAAAGGCCTCGATCGCGGTGCCATGGCCGTTTGGGTCGAGCAGATGGTCGCGCTGCGTGAGGCGGGCGTGGAGTTGGTACTGGTCTCCTCCGGGGCCGTGGCTGCCGGCATGAGCCAGCTGGGCTGGACGTCGCGACCGAGTGCGATGAACGAGCTGCAGGCGGCTGCCTCGATCGGCCAGATGCGCCTGGTGCAGGCCTGGGAGTCGAGCTTTGGCGAGCACGGCAAGCACACCGCGCAGATCCTGCTGACCCATGACGACCTGTCCGACCGCAAGCGCTACCTGAACGCCCGCAGCACCCTGCGCACGCTGGTTGACCTGGGCGTGGTGCCGGTGATCAACGAGAACGATACCGTGGTCACCGACGAGATCCGTTTCGGTGACAACGACACCCTGGCGGCGCTGGTAGCCAACCTGGTCGAGGCTGACCTGCTGGTGATCCTTACCGACCGCGATGGCATGTTCGATGCCGACCCGCGCAACAACCCCGACGCCCAGCTGATCTACGAGGCCCGCGCCGACGACCCGGCACTGGATGCCGTGGCCGGCGGTACCGGTGGCGCCCTGGGCCGTGGCGGCATGCAGACCAAGCTGCGTGCCGCGCGCCTGGCAGCCCGTTCCGGTGCCCACACCATCATCATCGGTGGCCGCATCGAGCGCGTGCTGGACCGCCTCAAGGCCGGCGAACGCCTGGGGACCTTGCTGTCGCCCGAGCGCGGCATGCTTGCTGCGCGCAAGCAGTGGCTGGCCGGCCACCTGCAGACCCGTGGCACCCTGGTGCTGGACGCCGGCGCGGTGCAGGCGCTGCGCCAGGCCAACAAGAGCCTGCTGCCGGTTGGCGTGAAGACCGTCCAAGGTAGCTTCCGTCGTGGCGAGATGGTGGTGTGTGTCGGCCCGGACGGCGTTGAAGTGGCCCGCGGCCTGGCCAACTACAGCGCGCTGGAAGCGCAAAAGATTATCGGCCAGCCATCCGATGTCATTGAAAGCGTGCTGGGCTATATCGCCGAGCCGGAACTGGTGCACCGCGACAATCTGGTGTTGGTATGAGCCTGTTCAAGCGCGTGATCGGCGTGGCAGCGCTGGTGCTGCCAATGCTGGCCGGAGCGGAGGAAATCGGCCAGGTGTCCACCGTGTTCAAGTTCCTCGGGCCGAATGACCGTATTGTGGTCGAGGCCTTCGACGACCCAAAGGTCGAGGGCGTGACCTGCTACCTGTCGCGCGCCAAGACCGGCGGCGTGAAGGGTGGGCTGGGGTTGGCGGAAGACCGTGCCGAGGCCTCGATTGCCTGCCGTCAGGTTGGGCCGATCAGTTTCAAGGGCGAGCTGAAGGATGGCGAGGAAGTGTTCAAGGAACGCACCTCGCTGGTGTTCAAGACCATGCAGGTGGTGCGCTTCCTCGACAAGAAGCGCAATACGCTGGTGTACCTGGTGTATAGCGACCGCATGATCGAAGGCAGCCCGCAGAATGCGGTGACCGCGATTCCGATCCTGCCTTGGGCGCATTGATAGCCTGATAGTTCGCCGGGAGGCCTTCGGCCTCCATCGCCGGCAAGCCAGCTCCCACAGTTACCTCACAAGCCTCGGGGCTTGTGCAATACCTGTGGGAGCTGGCTTGCCGGCGAAAGGGCCGCAAAGCGGCCCCAATTACCTCAGGCCAATTCCTCGGCCTGATGATCCTCCCGCACAACCGCTTTCACCTCATCCCGACGGCTGATGAACTTCCAGTCCGCTTCGTCGATGTAGATGCCATTCGGCCCGCTGCCACCTTCCAGGTCGATCGCCACGCGCGCCGACACCTGCGGCTTCACGCTCGCCAGAATCGGCACGAAGCCCAGCTGCAGGCTGGTCTCCAGCAGCGCCGCCTGGTTGCGTTCGTCGATGTCCGCCGCTTCGTCCAGGTAGTACGGCAGGCGGATGCGCCCGGCCAGGTCGCGGTCCATCAGGTGCAGCAACAGGTACATGTTGGTCAGCGCCTTGATGGTCATGGTAGTGCCGTTGGATGCCGCACCGTCGATGTCGGCATGGATCACCGGCTGGCCGTTGACCTTGGTAATTTCAAACGCCAGCTCGAACAGGTCCTTCAGGCCCAGTTGGTTGTGGTTGGCCGCCACCAGTCTTGCCAGGTATTCCTTGGCCTCTTCGTTCTTGTTGTCCTGCTCGGCGCTCTGGGTCAGGTCGAATACCGACAGGGTTTCGCCCTCTTCGTACTGACCGGCGCTGTGGATGATCTGGTCGATGTGCTTGAGCGCTTCCTTGTTCGGCGCCAGCACCACGCGGAAGCTCTCCAGGTTCGATACCTGGCGCTTGTTGATCTCGCGGTTGAACAGGGCCAGCTGGTGTTCGAGGCTGTCGTAGTCGCTGCGAATGTTGCGCAGGGTCCGGGCGATGTCGGTGACTGCGGCGCGGCGGGCCTTGGCCAGGGTCAGCGCTTCGTCGGTGCGGTGCGCGTAGGCGTTCACAAGCAGCTGCAGGCGGCGTTCCATGTCGTCTTCGCTGTCGAACTTGGCCACGCCTTTCAGGCGTACCTGGGCGTACAGCGCCTCGATCTGGTTATCCACCCGCTGCAGGCTCTGCCAGCTGTCCTGGTAGTCGTTGAGCAGTGGCAGCAGGTTGTCCATCGAATCGTCGATGGCTTCCATGTACGGCGTGCCGTAGGGCAGGTCGGCCGGCAACAGCTGACGACGGCGCAGGGCGTCTTCCAGGGTGCGCTGCTTGGCCTCGAGGTCGCCGATCTGCCGGCCGACCAGCTGCAGCTTGGCGGACAGTTGCTGGACACGTTCGGTGAAGGCGTCGCTGGAGCGCTTGAGTTCGTCCTGGGCGGCTTCGAGCTGCGACAGCTGTTCCAGTTTCTCGGGCTCTTCGGCGGCCAGGGTTTCGCTGCGGCGGAAGTCTTCCAGCGCTTTTTGCGCGTCCAGTACTTCCTGGTACAGCGTTTCGGTCTGCGCCTTGGAGGCGGAGCGGTCGGCGGCCACGGCTTGCTGGGTCTTGAGCTGCTTCAGCTCTTTTTCCAGGCGCTCTTTCTGGTCACGCAGAGCGGCACGGTCGGCCAGGGCCTGCAGTGCCGGTGGGTCGATGTGCGACAGGTCGATCGACAGCCCCGGGGCTTCGAAGCGTTCGCCTTTGAAGCCCTCGAGCACCGCCTCCAGCGATTTTACCCACAGGTCGCTGTCGTCCAGTTCGATACCGCGGTCGCCCAGCGGCAGGCTGAACAGCGCGCCGTTGAACAGGCGCATCAGGCGGTCGACGTCCTGCTGCGAGAACTCTTCGCGCAGGCGGGCATAGCTGTTGTTGTCGGCGTGGTCGAGCTGTTGCCTGACCTGCTTCAGGCGCTTTTCCAGGTCGCGGACGCGTTCGTCCAGGTCTTCGGCGCTGAACTGCCGCGACTGGGCCAGGGCGCCGGCCAGTTCGTCGTGGGCGTCCTTGGCCGCCAGCAGTTGCTGCTCCAGCACCTTGACGTCATCGACCAGGGCGAAGCGGTGCTTGAGCACCGACAGCTCGCCCAGCCAGCGCTGGATACCGGTAATTTCACGCTCAAGGCGCATCAGTTCCTGGGTGCCACCGCGCTGGTCGTTCTGCAGGCGGTCCTGCTCGCCACGGTAGTGCTCGGCCTGGATCACCAGCTCTTCCTTGCGCGCCATGGCGTATTCCTGCCAGGTGCCCAGCAGGGTGTCGAGCACAGGCGAAATGCGGTGCAGCTTGCCGCGCAGGATGTCGCGCTGGGCCACACCACCGGCCAGGGCTTCGACCAGCGGCCCGGCGGCGACCAGGGCGTTGTAGTCCTGTTCCATGCGGCGCACGTCGCGGAAGGCTTCCTCGCACGCGGCGATGTAGTCGACGCTACCGGAGCGCAGGCTGTGCTCGAAGGCATCGAGGAACAGCTGCTTGAGCTTGGCGGCGGTGATTTCGCGCATGTGCAGCAGGTTGATGAACAGCGCGCGGAAGGTTTTCAGGCTTTGCTCGCTGGTCGAGCGCAGCGGGATCATGGTCAGGTCCAGCGGCACCGAGGTGTGCCCACCGACCAGCAGACGCCGCAGCTCATCCGGCTTCAGCTCGTAGGCCTTGATCCCTAAGCGCTCGAGGTTGGTGAACAGCTCTTTCTGGCGCAGGCAGGTGTCGTTCTTCTGGTAGTGGGCCAGGTCCAGTTCGCCCTTGTAGGCAAAGAACTGGTGGCCGAAACCGCCGCCCGGGCCGCGGCCGACAACGCCGATGACGTGCGGGCCGTGGGGCAGGCTCAGTTCACAAAGAATGTACGAGGTGTCGCTGGCGAAGTAGAAGCGGCGCGACTGCTCGAGGCTGTACTTGCCGAAGCTCATGTCGGACATGCGCGCCAGGATCGGGAACTGCAAGGCGTTGATCGACGCCGATTTACCCAGGTTGTTGGCACCGTAGACCGACAGCGGGTGTTCCAGCGGGAACAGGCCAAGGCTGTAGCCGGCGGTGTTGAGCAGTGCGAAGCGGCGGATGCCGTAGCGTTCCTGGCTCATGCGTCAATCTCCTGTTGCTCTTCGCGGATGGCCCGGGCCAGGGCTTCCTCTTCGCTTTCCTCGCCCTCGAAGGGGCTGAGGTCGAGCGGGTCGTCGGTGCGGTTGAGTTCTTCGGGGCTTTCTTCCTCGACCAGCACCGGGGTCGGCAACGGCAGGTCGCTATGCAGGGTGGCCGCCAGGTCGCGGTCCTGCTGCACGGCCAGGCACACGTCGAGGAAACGGTGCATCGGTGGCAGGAAGCGGTAGATGCCACCTTCCTCGAAGGCGAAGCCGAGCTGGGTCATGCGGCGCAGGATTTTTTCTTCCAGCTCGTCCACGGTCTGCACTTCGGCCTGAAGGAACAGGTCGCGGTACTTGTCCAGCAGCGAGGGAAGTTCGTCACGGCCGATGCTGCCGCCATCGAGCACGGCCATCGGGTCGCGACCCTGGTCGGCCAGGTGTTCGACCAGGATGAAGGTGAACAGCGACAGGCGCTGCGCGGTCTTGTTGACCTGCGCGGCGGTCATGTCCGGCACGAAGTAGTAGAAGCCACGGGTGTCACACACCAGTTCGAAGCCCAGGGCCTTGAACAGGGTGCGGTACTGGTCCTGGAAGTTCGACAGCTGGGCGTACAGCTCGGGGTCGCGGCGGCTGACGTGGAAGCCTTTGAACAGCTCGCGGAAGATCGGCGCGAGCTGGGACAGTTCGGAAAGATCAAGATGCATGGGCTGGGCTCGCGTTGGATTCGGTAGGCGCGCTGGCGGCGTCTTCGCGGCTGGAGGTCAGGGCGAACGAGCGCAGGCTGACCAGGTGTTCCTGAGTGGTGTATTCGCGGCGGTCGAGGCGTTCGCGCTTGAAGCGCTTTTCCCGCGACAGGCGCGAGAACCAGTACAGCAGCTCGTCGGTGGCGCCTTCGGGCTCCTGCTCCAGCAGCCAGACCATCAGGTCGGGCAGCGGCAGGGCCTGTTCGCAGCGTTCGGCCATTTCCTTGACCGTGCGCGGTGCACGGGGCAGGGCGCCGGACTGGGTCTTGTGGGCCTTGGGGAAACGCGCCGGCTTGGGTTCGAAGCGGGCCAGGGCGTAGACGTAGGCCTCGACCTGGCTGGCGCTGCCGAGGAAGGTGCTTTGCGGGCGGGTGAACATCGGCATGGCTGCTTGCGGCACGGCATCGATGCCCTTGCGCCGGATCACCGACAGGGCCAGCGCGGCGCCACGGGTCACGGCGTTGTGCCGGCGGGCTTCTTCACGCAGCGGCAGCAGCAGTTCGCGGGCATGGCGCAGGGTCAGCTGGGCGCTGGTCTGCATTTCCAGGATGCGCGCGTGGGTGCGCAGCAGCATGTCGTCGTCGACCAGGTGGCCCAGGCGCGCCTGTTCGCCCAGCAGTTTCAGCAATACGGTCTCGACCTTGCGTACGCCCTGTTCGAAGGCGCCGTCGGCGTTGACCAGCTGGATCATCGGCTCGACATACTCGTCCCAGGTCGCCAGTACTTCGGCATAGCGCTGGCGTAGCGGGATCTGGCGGTTGCTGGTCTTGGCCCGTTCGGCCACGGCCACCAGTGCCTGCTCGTCGTTGTCGAGCTTCTTCAGTACATCGCGCACGCGCATGTCGAGCAGGCGCAGCTGGCGTGCCAGGTCGTCGCTGTCGCGATTGTCGAAGGCGTCCTGGATATGCCCGGCCAGGCGCTCCAGGTGGCGCAGGTAGGCTTCGATCTCCAGGCACAGGCCTAGCCGGTGTTCGCGGCGCAGGTAGGCGAGGAAGTCGTGGATCTGCGCGTTGAGCTCGAAACGGTTCGGGCTCTTGGCCACCGGGACCAGGATATCCAGACGGATCCACACGTCGAGCAGCTGGGTGATGTCCTGCGGGGTGCTCTCGACCTGCTGGCGGCCCACATGCTGACGCAATTCGACCAGGCTCAGGGTGCCCTGGTCGAAACGCTCGCACAGCGGCTCGATCAGGGCCCAGTGTTCGGCTAGGGCGCGCAGGACGCGCTTGGGTTCGATCATTGGCTTCGACTCGTTGCCAAGAAAAAGGGGGCGATTGTACTGCATCCGGGGGGGAGGTTTTCACCCCTTGGTCTGTAATGAGAGATATCCTTTATCCTTGTAGGGGTTCACTGGCCCTTTCGCGGGTGAACCCGCCCCCACAGGGCCTTGTGCAGTACCTATGGGAGCGGGTTCACCCGCGAAAGGGCCGGTACAGGCAACAAAAATCCGCCGACCAGTTGCGGCACTCGAATGCCAACGGCGTTAGAATGGCCAATTGTCTCCACCCCTCGGAACCCGCACCTTGCTCACCGAACCCCGTCGCCGCGCCTACCTTTCCGCCATGCAAGTGGTGCACTGGCTGCCGCGCGCCGAACTGCCGTTCGCCGCACCGTCGCGGCCCGAGCTGCTGCTGCCGCTGGCGCCGGTCGAGGACCTCGAGTTCGATGTCAGGCCGGCACCGGCTGCCACCGAGGCGCCAGCCACCCCCCAGGCTCGCTCCGGCGAGCGGCCGAAAATCGAGATTCCGCGCCCGGGCAGTGCGCCCAAGCCGGTCGCCAAGCCCGCCGAGGCCGAGGAGCAGGCCGCACCGCCACGCCCGGCCCCGGTGCCGCCCCCACGCTTCTCGCTGCAGTTGCTGCGCGCTGGCAGTTGCCTGCTGCTGGTGGAGTTGGCCACCGGCCAGCCGTTCCAGAGCCGCGACCCGTCCTACCTGCTGCTCAAGGACATGCTGCGCGCTGCCGGCCTGCCCGACGCCCCGCAGATCATCGGCGAGCCGGTGCGCTGGCCGCTGCTGGTGCGCGGCAACATGGACCAGGGCCCGGAGGCGGCGCGCGATTTTGTCCAGGGCTTTGTCCAGGCGCGCCTGGAGGACGCCCCGTGCACTTGCCTGTGGCTGGTCGGCCTGCCGGCGCTGCGCTTTGCCGCCAATGCCGATGGTGACGCCTATTACCAAACCCTGAAGCTCGAGGGCCTGGGCGAAGCCTGGGCCTTGCCGGGCCTTGAATTGTTGATGGACGAGCCGCAGCGCAAGGCGGACGTCTGGAAAGCCATGCGCCAGCTGATGGCGCGCTGGAAGAGCGTTGAATGAGTGACTCGATCAGCTTCCGCCCGATGACCGAGGCGGATCTGGATGCCGTACTTAAGATCGAATATGCCGCGTTCAGTCATCCCTGGACCCGCGGGATCTTTCAGGATGCGCTCAAATCGTACGAAGTCTGGCTGATGTTCGACGGCCAGCAGCAGGTGGGGCATGGCGTGATCAACGTGATCATCGACGAGGCGCACCTGCTCAACATTACCGTCAAACCGGAAAACCAGGGCCGCGGGCTGGGCCTGCGTCTGCTTGAGCACCTGATGGCCCGGGCCTACCAGCTCAATGGTCGCGAGTGCTTCCTGGAAGTGCGTGCCAGCAACCAGTCGGCCTATCGTTTGTACGAGCGCTACGGTTTCAACGAAATCGGCCGCCGTCGCGACTATTACCCGATCGCCGGCGGCCGCGAGGATGCGCTGGTGATGGCCTGCACCCTGCTCGAAGACTGAGCAGGCCTGCACCGGCCCTTTCGCGGGCACGCCCGCGAAAGGGCCGGTGTGTCGATCACAAATCCAGCGGCTGAACCTCGGCCGGCTTGTCCAGCTCGCGCAGGCTTCTGGTCACGCTGCCGGTATTGCATTTGGCGGCCGCCTGCTCCGGCGTGTACTTGCGCACGGTGCGGAAGAATAGCTCGCAAGTCTGTTTCTTCTGCGTTACCTGCCACTTGGTCGAGCAAGCATCCAGCGTCAGCCTGGCATCGGCCCGTTGATTGCGCCCCATCCCTGCCTGCCAGCAGGCCGCAGTCAGGTCCTGCCCCATCATTTTCAGGCCGGCGGCATCGGCTGCATCCTGGTCGCCACCGTGGCTGTCCTTGTTCGCCGCATACCAGATTGCACTAGGGTGGTTGGCACCCAGCACCGGCACCTTGGCACCTGGCTGCGGGCTGATGCTGACCAGACCCAGCACATCTACCCGCGGCCCGTACTGCTGTTGGATCCAGCTGCGTACCGGCGCACCGAAGGCCACCATCGGCAGGGGCCTGGCGGGGTTCTGCAGGGTCATTTCGCTGACCATGCGTACCTGGTAGTCCTTGAAGTAGCTGTAGGTTTCCTTCAGCGTTTCGCCCGCGCTGGCCGGTGCGGCGATGGGAGCGATATCGATGATGGTCTGGTAGGCCGGGGTCTGGCTGGCGTCGACGCCATTGAATGTCAGCAGCTCGGCCCAGCGGTCGGTGGTGTTGGAGCGCAGGTAGTCCTGGGCCTGGGTCAGTGAATAGTCCGGCGGGAAGTGCAGCAGCTCGATGCTGCGCCGGTTCTGCAGGGCCATGCCCAGTGGCAGGAACAGGTACCAGTCGTAGGACCATTTACCGTCCTTGTTCAGCCGGGTGGCTCCCTGATAGGCCAGTTCACCGCTGTCGAGCAGCTTGCGCAGCGGCTTGGCATAGCTTGCGGGTACGCCACTGATGGTTGCGTGCAGGCGGTCATTGTCGCGGCTAACCTGCACTTGGGCGGCGGCATGGCCGTCGCGGCGTACGCTCTGGGTCAGGTAGTGTTCGACGGTCTGCTCCAGGGTCCAGTCGCGATAACAGATCACGTGGCAGTTGTTGGGGTAGGCGAAGAGGCGGGTAACGCGCTGGGCGTCGCCCAGGTCGATGCGTGCGTCGGCGGCGGCAAGGCCGCTGAAGGCCAGGGCGGCGAGGCTCGGTAAGGCAATCTTGTGCATGCTTAACTCCTTGTTGGGCGCTGCCGTGCTCGGCAGTGTGCACATACTGTGGCAGGGGGAGCAGGGATGAAAAGGGCTGGATGGCTGCCGCTGGCACTGGGCATGCTGTGTGCTGCAGTGCAGGCCGATGAGCGTGACTTGTGGTTGTTCGCGCAATGGGCAGGGGACCATCAGACACGGCCGTTTCGCCAGATGCTGGTGGATGCACGCCTGTATGGTGTGGTGCCGATCCATCAGTTGCTGCGTTCGGCTTCGGACTGGAAGCTGTGCCGTGCGTCCCCTTTCGCCGTGCCACCTGCCAGTAACTGGCCGGCCGTGCGGTCGACGCTCGCGCTGATCAAGACGCTCGACGAGCAAGGCATCCTGCGCCAGTTCGAGGTGGTTTCGGCCTACCGCGATCCACGCCTGAACGTTTGCGCCGGGGGGGCCGCCAACAGCGCCCACACTCGCGCCTTCGCCGTCGATATCCTGCTACCCGCCTGGGCGGACCCCAACCCGCTGTGCCGTTTCTGGCAGCAGCATGGCCAGGCCTGGAACATGGGCCTTGGGCGCTATCCGTCCGGGCGTATTCATGTGGATACCGCGGGTTATCGTACCTGGGGTGGTGACGGCCGTTCGGCTTCGTCGTTCTGCATCAAGCCCGGATGAGCCAGGCAGTCCCGGCATTCGCCCATCACCCATGCGGCGAAGCGCTGGCGCTTGCCGCCATCTTCCAACGGCTGCGGGCTGAGCAGGTGGTAGGCCGAGCCGTCGCGCACAAAGCCGAACGGCGCCTGCAACTGCCCGCTGTCGAGTTCATCACGCACCATCAGGGCTGAGGCCATGGCCAGGCCCAGGCCGGCGCTGGCAGCCTGGATCGACAGGTAGAAATGTTCGTAGTCGCTGCGCTCGGTGTGCCGGGCCTGCTGACCGCTCAGGCGCAGCCAGGTGGGCCACGCGCCGGGGCGGGTGGCGCTGTGCAGCAGGCGTTGGCCTTCAAGCTGGATGGGAGCGGTGGGGTGACACACCGGGCCGATCCATTCGTCGCAGATCTTCTGGTGGTACAGCTGCTTGTCCCAGTGGAAGTCATCGCGGCGTATTGCCAGGTCGACACCGCTGCGGGCGAAGTCCAGTGGCCCGCCTGCGGCCACCAGGTGCAACTGCAGGTCGGGGTGGGCGGCATGGAAGCGGGGCAGGCGCGGGATCAGCCAGCGCATGGCGATGGTCGGTTCGCACGACAGCACCAGCACATTGTCGCGGGCCTGTTGCTGCAAATGCTGCACGGCGCCTTCTAGTTGCTCGAAGATCGCCTGGGTGGTGCCCTGCAAGGCACGGCCGGCAGGAGTGAGGAAAATGGCCCGGTTGCGGCGCTCGAACAGCTCCACGCCAAGGCTTTCTTCAAGCAGGCGCACCTGGCGGCTGACTGCGCCATGGGTGACGTGCAGGTGCTCGGCGGCGCGCACGAAGCTCTCGGTCCGGGCGGCTATGTCGAAGTAGCGGAAGGCGTTGAGTGGCGGCAGTTTCATGGCATCCCTGTTTGCCTGTGCCGGCCTCTTCGCGGGCTTGCCCGCTCCCACAGGGTTTCACAGCGACTTGTGGGAGCGGGCGAGCCCGCGAAGAGGCCGGCACCGGCACTACACCTCTGTGAAGAAAACTATCAGATTTGCCTCACTATAAATCGATTTTTCCTGGGCCATAAGCTCTCGATAATTACCTGGTCTGTGCATTTCCATCGCCTATCGAGAGCCACCAGCATGACCGAACTCATCGCCGTCGCCCTGTTCACCCTGCTCGCCGTCATCAGCCCTGGTGCCGACTTCGCCATGGTCACCCGCAGTAGTTATGAACAGGGTCGCAAGGCCGGGCTGGCTGCCGCCGTTGGCATTGCGCTGGGGGTGCAGGTGCATGTTCTGTACACGGTGCTGGGCATCGCGGTGATCATCAGCCAGAGCCCGGCTTTGTTCCTGGGCATGAAAGTGCTGGGCGCGGGTTACCTGGTTTACCTGGGTTACCAGTCGCTGACCAACACCCGGCGCATCAGCCTTGACGGCGTCGCCAGCTCTGCGGCTAGCGTAACGCAGGCCCTGCGCACGGGCTTTCTGACCAACGCCTTCAACCCCAAGACCATGCTGTTCGTCATCAGCGCCTTCACCCAGGTGGTGCAACCCGGCAGCCCGCTGGTACTGGATTTTGCCTACGGCGCTTTCATGTCCGTTGCCCACTGGCTGTGGTTCAGCCTGGTGGCGGTGTTCTTCTCCAGCACGGCATTGCGCAAGGCGATGATCGAGCGGCAAATGCTGGTGGATCGGCTGATCGGCCTGGCGCTGATCGGGCTTGGTCTGGCCGTCGCTGTTACCGGCGTGCGTTGAGGCAGGAGAAGGAGGGCGGGCCTGGGTATTTTTCGCAGGTAAAGAAAAAGGGCTTACCTTGCGGTAAGCCCTTCGTCTTGTTTGGTGGCTACACAGGGACTTGAACCCCGGACCCCAGCATTATGAATGCTATGCTCTAACCAACTGAGCTATGTAGCCGATGGCGCGCATTATTCTCTTGAACGGCCCCCCTGTCAACACTCATTTCAAAAAAAATTTGCACGCTTTCAAAAACTTAGCGGCCAGCCCCAGGGTCTGCCTTGCCCAACGGCATGCCGCCGGCTTTTATCTGCCCGCTGCGCCAGCCATCGGCGGCCTTGAGGTCGGCCTGCTGCACCGGGCCGATACGTTCGCCATCGAAGGTTACCCGCTCGCCCGCCGAGACCATGCGCTGTTCGCCGTCCTGGGTAACCATGACTTTGCCGGTTAGTACCACCAGTTCGTCATGGTCAGCGCGGCGAGCGACCTGCAGGCGGGTACCGAACACCTGGATGCGCGCATCGCCCACCGTCACCTCCATGGCCCGGCCATCCAGCATCACTTCAATGGCAACCTGGCCCTGCACCAGGTGCAGCTGGCGCGTGCGGCCGCGCAGGTCGGCGTTCATCGCGCTGGCACCTTCCAGGTGCAGGAGGGTTCCATCGGCCAGTCGCAGGCTACGGCGCTCACCTGTATCGGTGTGCAATTGGCTACCCAGACGCTGCATCAGCGGCCAGTAGAGGTAGGCGGTAGTACCCAGCCCCAGCAGGAACAGAAGCGCCAGCCCCTTGCCCAGATGGCTGCGGCGGGTGGTGACCGGTCGTGGACGGGGGCGAGCAGGCATCGGGGTCATGGGTTCGGTCTGCTCGCGGGGGCGGTTTCGCCCAATGAAGACAGAGGATTTGGCAAGGATGCTATTTATATTGAGAATCATTTGCAAGTACGCCGCATCAGCGAATTAAAAAAGGTAGCTATGTATCTATTCGTTTCCCGATAATTGGCTCCCAACCTACGGATGGAGACCCAGGCACATGGCTATCAGTAGCGCCTCCACTGCATCCACCAGTACGGCGAGCCAAGCCACGCCGCTGGTGATGCGCATCATCGGTTTCTGCGCTTTGGCGCACCTGATCAATGACCTGATCCAGTCGGTGTTGCCGGCGATCTACCCGATGCTCAAGGCCAACTACGACCTGAGTTTCGCCCAGATCGGCATGATCACCCTCACGTTCCAGATCACCGCCTCGCTGCTGCAGCCCTGGGTCGGCTTCTTTACCGATCGCCGGCCTGCGCCCAATCTGCTGCCGCTGGGCACCCTGTGCACCTTGGTGGGTATCGTGATGCTGGCCTTCGTCGGCAGCTTCCCGATGATTCTGCTGGCCTCGGCGCTGGTGGGTATCGGCTCGTCGACCTTCCACCCGGAGACCTCGCGGATCGCGCGCCTGGCCTCGGGCGGGCGCTTCGGCCTGGCCCAGTCGACTTTCCAGGTTGGCGGCAACACCGGCTCGGCGTTCGGCCCGTTGCTGGCGGCGGCCATTGTCATTCCGTTCGGCCAGACTCACGTGGCCTGGTTCGGCCTGGCTGCGCTGTTCTTCCTCGGCGTCACCCTGATGCTGCGTGGCTGGTACAAGGAGCACCTCAACCAGGCCAGGGCGCGCAAGGCCGTGCAGGCGACCCATGGCATTTCCCGCGGGCGGGTGGTTGCGGCGCTGATCGTGCTGGGCCTGCTGGTGTTCTCCAAGTACTTCTATATGGCGAGCTTCACCAGCTACTTCACCTTCTACCTGATCGAGAAGTTCGGTGTGTCGGTGGCCAGCTCGCAGCTGCACCTGTTCCTGTTCCTCGGTGCGGTGGCGGCGGGAACCTTCTTTGGCGGGCCGATCGGTGACCGCATCGGGCGCAAGGCCGTGATCTGGTTCTCGATCCTCGGCGTGGCGCCGTTCACCCTGGTGCTGCCGTATGCCGACCTGTTCTGGACCACTGTGTTGAGCGTGGTGATCGGCTTTATCCTGGCTTCGGCGTTTTCAGCGATCGTGGTGTATGCGCAGGAGCTGGTGCCGGGCAGCGTGGGCATGATCGCCGGGATCTTCTTCGGCCTGATGTTCGGCTTTGGTGGCATTGGTGCCGCCTTGCTGGGGTATGTGGCGGACCTGCGTGGTATCGAGTACGTGTACGAGGTATGTTCGTTCCTGCCGTTGTTCGGGTTGTTGGCGGTATTCTTGCCGAGTACCGGCAAGCGCTGAGATTGCCGGGGGCTGCTTTGCAGCCCATCGCCGGCAAGCCAGCTCCCACCTCGACCGCATCGCCCTCGAGCCATGCGCAGCCCCTGCAAGACAGTTGCTCTCCACCTGTGGGAGCTGGCTTGCCGGCGATGGGGCGCGTAGCGGCCCCCGACGATTGACGGCCTGACACCCTTGGCCTAGAGTGCCGCCTCTTTTCCCAACCACCTGCGTAGTAGTCAAAGCAATGTGCCGTACCCAGTCCCTGCCAGACGCCCGCCAGCCTGCCTTCCAGGCCCTGCGTCGTGCGTGGCCGAGCGACACGGTGCTCAAGCGTCGCCGCAGCGTGCTGTTTGCCTTCACCTTCTCGCCACACCTCGCCTGAGCTGATCTGCGCTTTCGCGTCGCTCGCCGCCCTGGCGTGCGCGCCTGTGTCTGCACGTCTTTTCGGTTTGCAAGGAGTGGTACATGAACATGCGTTTGCTGGCGGGCCTGTTGTTCGCCGTTTCGGTCGTGGGTTTCAGTCTGGGGGCCAGCCTGCCGCTGGTGTCGTTGCGCCTGCATGATGCCGGTGCGAGCACCCTGGAAATCGGCATCATCTCGGCCATCCCCGCTGCGGGCATGATGCTCTCGGCGTTCCTGGTCGACGCCTGCTGTCGCCACCTCACCCGGCGCACCATCTACCTGCTGTGCTTCAGCCTGTGCACGCTCAGCATTGCCTTGCTCGAGTCGGCGTTCGGCTCGCTGTGGCTGCTGGCGCTGTTGCGCCTGGGCCTGGGGCTGGGCATGGGTATCGCCATCATCCTCGGCGAGTCGTGGGTAAACGAACTGTGCCCGGAGCACAACCGCGGCAAGATCATGGCCCTGTACGCCACCAGCTTCACCGGCTTTCAGGTGCTTGGCCCGGCCATGCTGGCGGTACTGGGCGCCGACAGCCCTTGGATCACCGGTGTGGTCACCGCCTGCTATGGCCTGGCGCTGCTGTGCATCGTGCTGACCGTGCCCAACGACCATGTGGAACATGAAGAGGGCGAAAAAAGCTTCGGCCTGGCTGGTTTCTTCCGTGTAGCGCCGGCGTTGTGCGTAGCGGTTTTGTTCTTTTCTTTCTTCGATGCCGTGGTGCTGTCGTTGCTGCCGGTGTATGCCACCAGCCATGGCTTTGCCGTGGGCGTGGCGGCGCTGATGGTGACCGTGGTGTTTGCCGGTGACATGTTGTTCCAGTTGCCGCTTGGCTGGTTGGCCGACCGGGTGGAGCGCACCGGGCTACACCTGGTGTGCGGGCTGCTGGCAATGGCGATCGGTATCGGCCTGCCCTGGCTGCTGAACCTGACCTGGCTGCTGTGGCCGCTGCTGGCGCTGCTGGGCGCCGTGGCAGGCGGCATCTATACCCTGGCGCTGGTGCTGATCGGGCAGCGCTTCAAGGGGCAGGACCTGGTTACCGCCAATGCCAGCGTGGGTTTGCTGTGGGGTGTGGGTAGCCTGGTAGGGCCCTTGGTGAGCGGTGCGGCGATGGACGTGGCGCCGCATGGTCTGCCCATCGCGCTGGCGTTGATGGCCGGGTTGTTCGTGTGCTTTGCCCGGCAGTCGTACCGGGGCGCGGGGCGGTTGCCGGCAATAGCCGACTGACGCTCAGGAATTGGTCGCGCAAGAACCGGCGTTTGCCCGATGAACGGCTGCGCTAAGCTGGACCTGCAATCGACTTGATGGAGGTGCCATGATCCTGGCCGATCTTTCGCCTGACGCGTACCGCGAGGCCACCGAATACCTGGCGGCGCTCGACCCGGACTGGTCGCGGCATATCGCTGCGACCGGGCCTTGCCTGCACCAGGCCACGCCGGGGCGTGAGCCATACGAGGTGTTGGTACGGGCGATTGCCTACCAGCAGTTGCATGCCCGCGCTGCCGAGGCAATTCTGGGGCGGTTGTTGGCGCTGTTTCCGGACGCCGAGTTCCCTGGGCCGGAACAGTTGCTGGCGGTTACACCGGAAACCATGCGCGCCTGTGGTTTTTCCGCGAGCAAGATGGCGACGATCCAGGGTATCGCCCAAGGCCGGCTGGATGGCCTGGTGCCGACTCGGGAAGAAGCACTGGCCATGCCTGACGAGGCGTTGATCGAGCGGCTGGTAGCATTGCGCGGGGTAGGGCGGTGGACGGTGGAGATGTTGCTGATCTACAGCCTGGCGCGTTCGGACGTTCTGCCGGTCGATGATTTTGGCGTGCGCGAGGGGTATCGGCGGCTGAAGGGGCTGGACAAGGCACCGACGCCTGCGCAGATGCTTTCGCTGGGCGGCGGTTGGCGGCCGTACCGCACCGTGGCGGCCTGGTACCTGTGGCGGGCCTGAGGTCTTGCACTGCCTGTTCTGGCCTCTTCGCGGGTAAACCCGCTCCCACAGGTACTGCATAGACTTTAAAGGCTGTGGAAATTCCTGTGGGAGCGGGTTTACCCGCGAAAGGGCCGGCACAGGCGACAACTTATCTGGAAGCTGACCAATGAACCCCTACACCACCCCCGACCAACGCTGGCAAGCCGTGGCATCCCGCGAAAGCGCCGCCACCGGCCACTTCGTCTACGCCGTGCGCACCACCGGCATCTACTGCCACCCCGGCTGCAAATCACGCCTGGCCAAGCGAACCAACGTCGAGTTCTACGACACCCCGGCCGCCGCCGAAGCCGCCGGCTACCGCGCCTGCAAACGTTGTATAGCCACCACCAGCGCCACGCGCCACAGCCAGCTGGTTACCCGCGCCTGCCGGCTGATCGAAGCCAGCGACCCGGCGCCTAGCCTCGACCAACTCAGCGCCCGACTGGCCGTCAGCCCTTTCCACCTGCATCGCCTGTTCAAGGCCGAAACCGGCCTCACCCCCAAGGGCTACGCCACCGCTTTCCGTGCCCAGCGCCTGCGTGCCCACCTGGAAGATGGCCAGCGCTCTGTCACCGATGCCATCTATGACGCCGGTTACAATTCCAATAGCCGTTTCTACGAAAGCGCCGACCAGCGCCTGGGCATGCGCCCGCGGCAATACCGCGCCGGCGGCGCCGGGGCAACCATCCATTTCGCCCTCGGCCAGTGCTCTCTGGGCGCGATCCTGGTGGCCCAGAGCGAGAAGGGCATTTGCGCGATCCTGCTGGGCGACGACCCCGAGGCCCTGCTGCACGACCTACAGGACCAGTTCCCCAAGGCCCACCTGGTCGGCGGCGACAGTGCTTACGAACGGTTGGTCGCCGAGGTGGTGGGCTTCGTCGAAGCACCCGCGCTGGGCCTGGCCTTGCCACTGGATGTGCAAGGCACTGCGTTTCAGGAGCGGGTGTGGCAAGCCCTGCGCGAGGTGCCGGCCGGCAGCCGGGTCAGCTACACCGACATCGCCGAGCGCATCGGCGCGCCCAAGGCAGTGCGTGCGGTGGCCATGGCCTGCGCGGCCAACCGCATCGCCGTGGCCATCCCCTGTCATCGAGTGGTGCGCCAGGACGGCGACATCAGCGGCTACCGCTGGGGCGTCGAGCGCAAACAACAGTTGCTCAAACGAGAAACGGCACTCTCCTGATCGCGTGAAGCCGCGTAGAATCCCCCGCCAAATCGAATTGTAAAGAGGAATATTCGATGAGGCGTGTGAGCCTTGCCCGTTATTGCCCAGGCCTGATGGTTTTCATGGCCCTGATGCTGGCCATTGCCAGCCCGGCCTGGTCGGCCCCGGCCACGCCCTTGTCCAATCTGGCGGTTGCCGAAGCGAACGTGCTGGATGAAAACGCCAGCATCGAGCAGTTGAGCGAGCGGCTGGACCAGATACGCCAGGGCGTTACCAGCGACGCCAATGACGATCTGCTTTCGCAGTTGCGCCTGGGCGCAATGCAGGTGCAGCGTCAGGCTGATGCGTTGACTGCCCTGCGCACCACTGATGTTGAAAAAGTCGACGACAAGCTCAAGGTCATCGGCCCGGTCCAGCCGGACGAGGCGGCTACCCTGACTCAGCAGCGTAAAGCGCTGGAGGCCGAGAAGAAAGCCTTGGTGGCGCAGCAGGACCAGGCCTCCAAGCTGACCCAGTCAGCGCGCGACTTGTCCACGCAAATCGTCAACCTGCGCCGCAGCCAGTTCAACTCGCAGATCACCAGCCGCGCGGCCTCCCCGCTGAGCCCGGCGTTCTGGCAAAGCATCATTCGCCCCACCCAGGACGATGTGGCACGCCTGCGTGACCTGCGTGGCGAGACGGCTGATGCCATCGGCAGTGCCTTCAGCGCCGAAAATCGCTGGCTGTTCGTTGCCAGCCTGGTGGCAGCAATCCTGGTCTGGACCTTGGTGCGCCGCATGCTCGAGCGTTTGCTGGCCAACGCCATGGTCAGCTGGCTGCCCGAAGGCCGCCTGCGCCGCAGTGCGTTGGCGCTGGGGGTGAGCCTGGCAACCCTGGGTACCATCGCCGGCTCGGTCTCGCTACTACGATGGGGGCTGGAGAGCAGCGCCGAGCTGGGCTCCGATATCGCCAGCCTGGCCAACCATGTACTTGCCCTGGTGGTGTTCAGTGCCTTCATCACCGGCCTGGGCCGCGCCATGCTGATGCTGCAGCGCCCGTCCTGGCGCCTGCCGCCGATTCACGATGAAGTGGCCAGTGCCTTGGGCTGGTTCCCCAAGGTGCTGGCGTTGGCGCTGATGGTCATGATGACCATGGAACGCATCAACAGCGTGATCGGTGCCAGCCTGGCGCTGACCGTGGCAGTCAACGGCCTGACCGCGCTGGTCGTGGCGGTCACCTTCGCCGGTGCGCTGCTGCGTTACCGCCGTACCCTGCGCAAGCATGACCTGGAGCGCCCCACTGGGCTGGCCGGGTTGATCCCGTTCGTGATGGTGATCTGGCTGACGCTGATCCTGCTGGCCCTGCTCACCGGTTACCTGACACTTGCCTATTTCCTGACTGCCAAGCTGCTGTGGGTGGGCCTGGTGGTCACCTGCGCCTATCTGCTGACCACGTTCTTTGGCGACCTCTGCGAAACCCTGCTGTCGCCCCGTCAACCCGGTGGCCTGGCGCTGGCCTCGACCCTGGGCCTGGCGCCACGCCACCAGGCCCAGGCCAGCACCATCCTGGCCGGCATCGGCCGCACCGTGGTGCTGTTCCTGGCGCTGCTGCTGGCACTGATGCCGTCGGGCACCAGCCCCAGCGAGCTGTTGCTGAGCCTGGGTGACTGGGACGGTACCGGCGGCAAGCTGCTGGGCAACATGAACATCGTCCCCCAGGACATCCTGTTGGCGCTGGTGATGTTCCTCGGTGGCTTGTTCGCCATCCGCGTGGTCAAGCGCTGGCTGAGCGATCGCCTGCTGCCGGAAACCGACATGGACGCCGGCATGCGTGCCTCGCTGGTGACCCTGGTGGGTTACCTGGGCTTCATCTTCCTGGCCATGCTGGTGATGTCGACCCTGCGTATCAACCTCACCAGCCTGACCTGGGTGGTCAGTGCCCTGTCGGTGGGTATCGGTTTCGGCTTGCAGCAGATCGTGCAGAACTTCATCTCCGGCCTGATCCTGCTGACCGAGCGCCCGGTGAAGGTGGGCGACTGGGTCAGCCTGGCGGGTGTCGAGGGCGATATTCGCCGTATCAACGTGCGCGCTACCGAGATCCAGATGTCCGACCGCTCGACGGTGATTGTGCCCAACTCGCAGTTCATCTCGCAGAACGTGCGCAACGTGACCATGGGCAATGCCCTGGGCGTGGTCGGCATTACCCTGACCTTGCCGCTGGAAACCGATGCCAACCGCGTGCGTGAACTGCTGCTGGCGGCTTACCAGGAGCACGAGGCGATTCTGGATGCTCCGGCCACGTCGGTGTCGTTCAAGGACCTGACCAGCAGCGGCATGGTGATTGGCGTGAGTGGTTATGTGGCGGGGCCGCGGCAGGTGTCCGGTACGCGCAGCGACCTGTTGTTCACCATCCTTGGGCGGTTGCGTGACGAGGGTATCGCCCTGTCGTCGCCGCAGAGCATGGTGCTGGTGCAGGAGGGCGCTCGCTCGGCTGACGAGTCGGTGTGAGCCTTGGGGGGCGCAAAGCGCCCCCCCCCGGCCTCAATGCTGCTTGGCCTGCCTGATCCTCAGCAAAATCACCAGCAACACCAACAGCACCGGCGGCGCCATGGCCAACAGCCCATCCCGCGCCGTCAGCCCCAACCCCAGCACATTCAGCCCGCCATACAGCAGCTTGAACAAGTTCAGCAGGTAGTAGGTGATGGCAATGATCGACAGCCCCTCCACCGCCCGCTGGATCTTCACCTGGGCATCGGCGCGGGCATTGAGGCTGTGCAGGATCCCGGCGTTCTGTTCTTCCATCTCCACCTGTACCCGCGCCTGCAACAGGTCGCCCAGGTTGGCCACATTCTTCGCCAGTTGCTCCAGGCGCTGTTCGGTGGCCGCGCAGTAACGCACGGTCGGCTTGAACCGGCGTTCGATGAACACCCCAAGGCGCTGGCAGTCGCCCACATGGCTTTCCCGCAGCTCACCCAAGCGCTCGAACACCAGTTGCGCATAGGCTTGCGTGGCGCCGAAGCGGTGGCGGGTCTTCACTGTGCGGCTGACCACCTGGCGTGACAGGTGGGCAATGGCTTCCAGCAGCCCTTTGGAATCATGGCCATCGACCCCGGCACTGCGCTCCGAGAGGCTGACCAAGGTCTTGTCGAAGGCATCCAGCTCCTGGCTCAGGGCCTTGGCGGTGGTCAGGGTCAGCGAGGCCATCATGCGGTACGTCTCGATCTCCAGCAGGCGGCGGATCATGCGGCCCTGGCGATAGGCATTGAGGCGACGGTTGATGAACAGGAAGCGGTTGGTGCCGTCCTCGGTCAGGCGAAAATCGCTCCACACCACTGCATCGCCACCGCCGACGCAGGAGCCGCACGGGTCCTTGAAGCCGTATTGGGGCAACTCCAGTTCCTGCTCGTCACGGACCAGCACCTGCACAGCGTTGATCACTTGTGCCGCTTGCGCGGCGATAGCCTCGGCCAGCACCGGCGGCAGAGTTTTCCACGCGGTGTCGGCGGCAGTGCAGGGCACCACCAGGGTCAGGGTGAAGAACTCGGTGTGCCGCTCCCACTTGAACGGGTGGCCATCCAGGCGCGTGATGCCTTGGGCAGCTGCGGTGTCCAGGGCCTCCGGGCAGCAGCGTTGCAGCAGTGCCGCGCAGGCAGCATCGCCGCCGAGCAAGGCCAGGTGGAAGACATGCGCCGGGCCGTCGAAGTACAGCGACGGGCGGGCGTGCAGTTCATTGTGCAAGGCGGTGCGTTGAGGGTGCATGGGTGGTCCGGCCTGGTGTTGTGATTGTGGGGGTACCAGGAAGTGGGACTTTGCGCGGGGATGGGAAAGTCACGCGGGGGCAGAGTTTTGTGTCGCCTGTACCGGCCTCTTCGCGGGCAAGCCCGCTCCCACAGGGATAGCGCATGGCTTGAGGTCAATGCGGTCGGGGTGGGAGCTGGCTTGCCGGCGAATGGGCCGCAAAGCGGCCCCTTGCGCTATCAGCCTAAACACCGCGTCACATGCTTGACCGACTGGTAGGCCGACAACCCCCACGGCCCCAGTTCACGCCCGATCCCGCTGCCCTTGGTGCCACCCCACGAGGTCTCGACGAACACCGCCTGCACCGAGTTGATCCACACATGGCCAACCTCCAGCGCATCGGCCACCCGCTCGGCGCGCTCCAGGTCGGCGGAGCACACCGTCGCCACCAGCCCGAAACGGCTATCGTTGGCCTCGGCAATCGCCTGTTCCTCGGTCGCAAAGCGACGCGCGCACAGTACCGGCCCAAAGATTTCCTCGGTCCACAGGCGGCTGTCTTTCGGCACATCGGCATACAACGTCGGGCTGACGAACCAGCCATCCCGGTCCAGCGCCTTGCCACCGGCCAGGCACTGCAGGCCTTCTTCCCGCGCCGTGGCAAAGTAGCCGGCCACCTTCAGCCACTGCGCCTGGCTGGTCAGCGGCCCCATGTCGACCTCTTCGCTCAACGGATTATCAACCCGCAGGTTTTCCAGTGCCGCCTGCAAGCGCGGCAGCAATGCATCGGCAATGCCGTCCTGCACCAGCAGCCGCGAAGTGGCCGAACACATCTGCCCGGCGTTCCAGGTGATGCCGGCGACGATCCATTCCACCGCCTGGCCCACGTCGCAATCATCGAACACCACGATCGCCGACTTGCCACCGAGCTCCAGTGTCACCGGCCGGCACTGCGCCGAAGCGCTGCGCATTACCTGGCTGCCGACACTGTTGCTGCCGGTGAACGACAGCTTGTCCAGGCCATTGTGGTTGCTTAGTGCAGCACCGGTTTCGGCCTTGCCATTGACGATGTTCAACACCCCGGCCGGCAGCCCCAGGGCATCGGCGATCTGGCCGTAGGCCTGTTCGATCAGCGGGGTGACTTCCGACGGCTTGAGCACCACGGTGCAACCGGCGGCCAGGGCCGGGGCCAGCTTCCAGGCGCTGGTCACCAGCGGGAAGTTCCACGGCACGATCAGGCCGACTACGCCCACCGGTTCCAGGCGTGTGCGAGCGCTGAAACCCGGCGCAGCCAACGGCACATCGCGGTTTTTCGAGGGCAGTTGCTCGGCCAGTTCGGCGTAGTAGCCGAAGGTGGCGATGGCGTCGTCCAGGTCGATTTCCGCCTCGTGACGTGGCTTGCCGTTGTTGCGCATCTGCAAGGTGATCAGCGCTTCGCGGCGCTGCCCGAGTTGCTCGGCAAAACCGCGCAGGTAACTGGCGCGTTCGCTGGCGCTGGTATTTTTCCAGGCGGGCAGGGCGCCACGGGCAGCGGTCACGGCCTGGTCTACCTGGGCGATGCTGGCGGCCATCAGTTCGGCGAACGGTTGCCCAAGGGCCGGGTCATTGACGCTGATGCAGTCGCTGCCCTGGCCTTCGACCCAGCGGCCGGCGATGTAGTGGGAAGTGGTCATGGTCGGTTTCCAGTCAGGCCATTTCGGCAGTGGTTACCGGCGTGTGCGGGGTGCTTTTGCAACGCACCCAACGCGGGCCCTGGGGGCCATACACGCCAGCAGGTTCGGGGAACAGGTTGAGCAGCAGCAGGTACAGCACACCAGCCAGCCCCAGGGTGACCGGCAGGCTCAGGTCGATACCGCCAGCCAGGTCGCCCAGCGGGCCGACGAACTGCCCTGGCAGGTTGACGAAGCACAGGCCCACCGCCGCGCTGGGGATCCACGCCCCCATGCCGCGCCAGTTCCAGCCGTGCAGGAACCAGTAGTGGCCGCCACGCTGGCCGCGGGTGAACACCTGCAGGTCGTCGGCATGGTAGAAGCCGCGGCGAGTGATCAGGCCGAGGATCATGATCACCATCCATGGGCTGGTGCAGGTGATGATCAGCACGGCGAAGGTCGACACGCTCTGCACCAGGTTGAAGGTGAAGCGGCCGATGAAGATGAAACCGATCGCCAGCACGCCGATCAGCAATGTGGCGCCGGCACGGCTGAGCAGGCGTGGGAACACGCTGGACATGTCCAGGCCGGTGCCATACAGCGCAGTGGTGCCGGTGGACATGCCGCCGATCACCGCAATCAGGCACACCGGCAGGAAGAACCAGCTTGGCGCCACCGCCAGCAGGCCACCGACGTAATTGTTGGCGGCGATGTAGTCCGGCGCCTGGGTGGCCACCAGGGTGGCGGTGCACAGGCCGAACAGGAACGGGATCAGGGTCGCGCCCTGGGCCGCGATCACCGCCAGCATGATGCGCGCCTTGGGCGTTTCACGTGGGATGTAGCGCGACCAGTCGCCGAGGAACGCACCGAACGACACCGGGTTGCTCATGGCCAGGATCGCCGCACCGACGAATGCCGCCCAGAAGCCGGCCTGGCCGAGGTTGACGCTGCCCGCGTACGCGCCATCGAACGGCCCGGCAAAGGCAACGATGCCCAGCAGGAACAGCAGGCTCGAGGCCCACACGGCGATCTTGTTGACCCACAGCATGAAGCGGAAGCCGAAGATGCACACCACCAGCACCAGTACCGCGAACAGGCCGTAGGCCAGGCCCAGGGTCAGGTCGGTTTCCGGCAGGCCGGCCAGGCGCTTGGCGCCGCCGACCAGGGCGTCGCCCGAGCTCCACACCGACAGCGAAAAGAACGCCACTGCGGTGAGAAGCGACAGGAACGAACCGACGATGCGCCCGTGCACGCCAAAGTGAGCACCCGACGACACCGCGTTGTTGGTGCCGTTGAGTGCGCCGAACAGGCCCATGGGGGCGAGGATCAGCGCGCCTGCGCCGACGCCGAGCAGGATCGCCCACACACCGGCCTGGAACGACAGCCCGAACAGCACCGGGAAGCTGCCCAGCACGGCTGTGGCGAAGGTATTGGCGCCGCCGAAGATCAGGCGGAACAGGTCCAGCGGGGAGGCGTCGCGTTGATCGTCGGGGATCTGTTCGACGCCATTGGTCTCGATACCGGTCGAGTGGCTCATGGTGATGCTCCAGCGCGGTTGTTGTGGGCCGGCGCAGTGCGCGGGCCTTCTTGTGGGTGCGATGGCAGGGCGGCAGGGCCGCGTAAAAAAGCAGATCAGGCCGGCGATACGACCGACAGGTGCTCGTGGCAGGCCAGCCAGCGTTCGCCGTGGCGGCGGAAGACGATGGTCTCGCGCTCGCTCAACTGGTGTTCTTCGCCGGCGATGCGGATGTGCGTGGCCACATCGTGCATGAAAACCGCCACGTCACCCTGCAGGCTCACCTGGGCATTGCCCGATTCGCAGGCGAGCACGGCAAACCCTTCGGCCTGCCACTGGGCCCAGAGTTGCTCGTAGGCATGGCGCGACAGCAGCGGTTGCGGCAGGGTGTGGAAAAGGAAGGTGGCGTCTTCGCTGAAGCAGGCGAAATAGCAAACGGTGTCGTTGCTGGCGAACGCCGCAACGAGGTCGGCGGCAGCTTGCCGTACCTGGAGTGTCTGGTCCACGGGAGTGGCCTCACGGTTCTTGTGATTGTGGTGAAGCGATTCTGGTGGCGGTCGGCGAGGGGAAAAATCGCTGCGGGCAAATAATCAGTTCAGGAATTTGTGAAGTGATGGCTGCGCTTTCTTTACCCTCGCGTGATCCGTGGATTAAGGTGACAGCTGATCCCCATGGGCTGTAGGCAATGAGCAAATACCAACCACCACTGACGGTGACACCCCGTATTCTGGCTCTGGTTGCCGAAATCAGCGAGCAAGTGGGGTTGTTGACTGCCTACCGTGATGGCGCGCTGACGCCACAGCTGCGCCGAGGCAACCGTATCCGCACCATCCAGGCAACGCTCGCCATCGAGAACAACACCCTGAGCGTGGAGCAGGTAACCGCTTTGCTGGATGGCAAGCGGGTTCTGGGCTTGCCACGCGAAATCCAGGAAGTCCGTAACGCGTTCGCGACCTACGACGCGATGTCCGGTTGGCGCGCTGAGTCCCAGGACGATCTGCTCACTGCGCACGGCATGCTGATGCATGGGCTTATAGATGACGCTGGTCGCTACCGGCGTGGAGGGGTGGGCATCTATCGCGGCACTCGCCTACTGCATATGGCGCCACCGGCCAGCCGGATGGCGTCGCTGATGCAGGATTTGTTGCACTGGCTCGCTAATAACGATTGGCATCCGCTGATTACCAGTTGTGTGTTCCACTACGAGTTTGAATTCATCCACCCGTTTGCTGACGGTAATGGGCGGATGGGACGGTTATGGCAGACCCTTCTCCTCAGCCAGTGGCGGCCGGTGTTGGCGTACCTGCCTGTGGAAACCGTTATTCGTGAGCAGCAGGACGCTTACTACGCTGCCCTGGCCGCCGCCGACCAAGCTGCAGAAGCAACCCCGTTTGTCGAATTTATGCTCGAGGCCTTGTTGCGGGCGCTTATCGAAGCAGAGGACAGTGACCAAGTAACCGACCAAGTAACCGACCAAGTAAGCGACCAAGTAACCGACCAAGTAGCCAGTCTCCTGAAGGTGCTGCCTGCAGGCGTCGCTTTAAAGAGTAGCGAATTGATGCACCAACTGGGCCTTTCGCACCGTGCCACATTCCGCAAGAGTTACTTGTACCCGGCACTCGCTGCCGGGTTGATCGAAATGACCGATCCCGAATCACCACGGAGCCCCAAACAGCAATATCGGCGGGTTGCAAGGTAGGTTTCGCGCCGCGCATCCTGTGGGAGCGGGCGTGCCCGCGAAGCATGCAACGCGGTGCATGGCACCGGCTTCGCCGGTGTTCGCGGGCGCGCCCGCTCCCACAGGGGCATACCGAAGCGACGATCGTCGGTCAGTTCGCCTCCCGCACTGCACTCAGGAACGCCCGGGTCCGTTCCTGTTGCGGGTTTTCGTAGATCTGCGCCGGCGTCCCCTGTTCGTGGATCTGCCCTTTGTAGAAGAAGCACACCCGATCCGCGAACTCCCGGGCAAAGCCCATCTGATGCGTCACCATCAGCATGGTCAGGTTGTGCTCGCTGCCCAACCGGCGGATCACGTTCAGCACCTCACCACACAGTTCCGGGTCCAGCGCCGAGGTCACTTCGTCGAACAGCATCACCTTGGGACGCATTGCCAGCGCCCGGGCAATCGCCACGCGCTGTTGCTGGCCACCGGACAACTGCGACGGGTAATGCTCGAACTTGTTTCCCAGGCCAACCATCTCCAGCAGCTCGGCAGCCCGTTCGCGCGCCTCGGCCGGCTTCACGCCCAACACCTGGACCGGAGCCTCGATCACGTTCTGCAAGGCGCTCATGTGCGGGAACAGGTTGAAGCTCTGGAACACCATGCCGATCTTCGCCCGCACTTTGCGTACATGGCGCTCGTTGGCGATGAGCTGCGCGCCGTTGCGCCCGGGCATGTGGGTGAGCGATTCGCCATCGACTTCGATCCTGCCCTGGTCGATGCCCTCAAGCGTCATCAGTACCCGCAGCAGCGTCGACTTGCCCGAGCCGCTGGGGCCGATGATCGCCACCTTTTCACCGGGGGCGACATCCAGGTTGAGGCCATCGAGCACGGTGAAGCTGCCGTAGCGTTTGGTCACGTCCTTGAAGCTGACGATGGGTTGGGCGATGACCGGTGCGGGCATGGCGGTGTCCAACGGCAGGGTGGTAGTTGCGGTTGCGAGGTGGGTCACAGGCGCGATCATCAGCGGAGCTCCAGGCGCACTTCAAGGCGCCGCACGAGGTAGGCCAGAGCGACGCTCAAGGCCAGGAAGAACAGACCGACCAGGGTGATCGGCTCGAGGTAGCGGAAGCTTTCCGAGCCGACGTTCTTGGCCTGCTGCATGATTTCCACCACGGTGATGGCCGACAGCACCGGGGTGTCCTTGAGCATGGCGATCAGGTAGTTGCCCAGCGGCGGCAGGATCGGCCGGATCGCCTGGGGCAGAATGACCACCCGGTAGGCGGTCCACGGTGCGAAGTTGAGGGCGACCACCGCTTCCCACTGGCTGCGCGCCACCGAGTCGAGGCCGCCGCGGTAAACCTCGGCCAGGTAACAGGCGTAATGCACGCCGATACCGATGATGCCGGCCTGCATGGCGGTCATGTTGACCCCGTAGTTGGGCAGCACGTAATAGAGGAAATACACCTGGATCAGCAGCGGCGTACTGCGGATGAATTCGATCAGCAATGCCACCGGCCACGACAGCCAGGCCTGGCGGCTGCGCCGGGCGATGGCGAGGAACAGGCCCAGCACCACTGCGATCAGGAAGCCTACCAAGGTGATGCCCAGGGTTTTCAGCGACGCCTGCAGCAATGCGGGCAGGATTTGCGCGACGTAGTTCCAGTCCCAGAAATTCATGACAGGCTCCCCCGCAGACGACCACGGCTCAGGCGCCGTTCGACTCGACGCATGAGGAGGTTGATGACCTGCGCCAGGACGAAGTAGAGCAGCAGGGTAAGGCTGAAGATTTCCAGGGTCTGGAAGGTCGCCTGGTCCAGTTGACGGGCGCGGAAGCTCAGGTCCGACAGGGTGATCAGCGACACCAGCGAGGTATTTTTCAGCAGTTCGATCAACAGGTTGGTGCCAGGGGCGATGGCCGCCAGCAATGCCTGCGGCAGAATGATCCGCCGGAATCGGATGGAGGCGGGCATGTTCAGCGCGGTGCAGGCTTCGTACTGCCCCTTGGCCACCGAGCTGATCGCCCCGCGCATCACTTCGGCACCGTAGGCACCGATATGCAGCCCTAGGCCGACGATGGCCACGGTGTAGGCGCTGAGTTCGAGGTTGAACGGTGGCAGCGGCAATACGAAGAACAGCCAGAACAACTGCACCAGCAACGAGGTGCCACGGAACAGTTCGATGTAGGCCACGCACAGCCAGCTTAGCGGGCGCCATGACGAACGCCGGCCGAGGGCGGCGAGGATCGCGGCGACGATGGCCAACAGCGAGCCGAAGAAGGTGACCTGGATAGTGACCCAGGCGCCTTGCAGTAACAACGGTATCAATTCACCCATGGTTCGACCTGAATAATCGGATTACACAGGGAATGGCACGGCAAGCGCCATGCCACCTCGATTCACTGCTGGGCACAGAGCTCGGCGGCGGTCTTGTCTGTCACGTTGCTGCGGTCGAAGCCGAACGGCGCGACAGTCTTCAGATGCTCCTCGCTGCCCAGCCACTTCTTCATATCGGCGTTGACTGCGTCGCGCAGGGCTTTGTCCTCGGGGCGGAAGGCCAGGGCACCATAGCCGGTGTGGGCCGGGTCATCCGTGAAGTCGCTGATCGCCTCGACCTTGTCGCCACCCTTTTTCGCCAGGCCCTTCATGGTCAGCTGGGTGCCCACGGCAGCATCGGCGCGGCCGGCGCGCACGGCCTGCAACTGGGCGGTGGTGTCCGGCACCTGAAGGATCTGCGCATCCGTGATGCCGGAGTCGCGGGCATAGGCGAGGTTGACCGTGCCGGCCATGATCGCCAGCTTCACGTCCGGGTTCCTGGCGATGTCGGCGTAGCTGTGCAGGTTCTTCGGGTTGCCCTGTGCCACCAGCAGGGTGTCCGGCAGGGCGTACTGCGGGTCGGTGAAGATCACCTGCTTGCAGCGTGCCGGGGTGATATACATGCCGGCGGCAATCACATCGAAGCGCCCGGCGCGCAAACCCGGGATCAACGAACCCCACTCGGTGAGCACGCCATCGACCTGCTTGATGCCCATTTTCTCGAAGATGACCTTGGCGATTTCCGGTGATTCCCCGGTTACCCGGCCATCGGTTTCGGTGAAGGCGAACGGGGTTTCGTTGGCGTAGCCGATGCGGATATGGCTGGTTTCCTTGATCTCGTCCAGGCTGGCGGCCTGGGCGCTGGCGAGCACGCCGAAGGTGGCACAGGCCAACAGCAGGCGCTGGAAGGGGCGTGGAACGTTGAAAGGCTGGCTCATCAATGAAGCTCCTGTTTGTTATAAAAACCGTCGTCGACGGCTCTGTGTTAGGAGGCAGTGGAGCAAAACAGCGAAAGCAGGGTGGGTCGTTTGTTCGAGGCTGCCAGGCAGCGGGAGTTCGACCTTGGGCCGAGCATACAAAAGCTGAAACGGCGATGGCATTGCACTAGGACAATTGCCCGGGGCACTTGTACAGGGGATGCTGTGACCCTGGCCCTGGCAAGTGAAGCGAACATCATGATGCACAGTTGGAAGGCAGCCCTGGACGCGGCCCGCATCGGCGAGTCCAAATACAAGATCCTGGTCCAGGCCGTTACCGGCGAAATCGAGCGCGGCGTATTGGTACATGACCAGCGCCTGCCACCGCAGCGGCAGGTGGCCGATGCCCTGGGCATCAGCGTGCAAACAGTGACCAATGCCTACAAGGAGCTGGAGCGCCAAGGCCTGGTGCGTTGCGAGATCGGCCGTGGCAGTTTCGTCAGCCGGCGCATGAGCGACCGTGTGTCGGATGACATCATCGACCTGCCCGAGCGTACCCTGGTCGACTTCTCCATCACCCGCATCCTGCACACCCAGGTGCATGAACGCATCTGGCGCGACACCTGCGCCGAGCTGGCCGTGGAAGAGGAGCAGCCCTGGATCCATGCCTATCGGCCCATTGCCGGTTTCGAGAGCCATCGCGAGGCCGCGGTACGCTGGCTTGCCGGCTTGGGCATGCAGGTCGAGCGTGACGATGTGCTGGTCACCAACGGCGCCGCCCACGCCATCTTCCTGGCCCTGGCCTCGCTGGCCGGGCCGGATGATGTGGTGCTGTGCGAAGGGTTGACCGACCATGGCGTGATCGGCAATTCACAGGTGCTCGGTTTCACCCTCAAAGGCCTGGAGATGGACCGCGAGGGCATCAACCCGGAACATTTCGAGGATATCTGCAGCAACGAGCGGGTCACCGCGCTTGTGTGCACGCCCAACCTCAACAACCCCACCGTCAGCCTGATGCCCGACAGCCGACGCCAGGAGATTGCCGAAATTGCCCGGCGCTTTGGCGTGCATATCATCGAAGATGACGTTTACGGGCCGCTACTGGGTGGCAGCCATGCGAGGCCGCTCAGTGCCTATGCGCCGGAGCTGTCGTTTTACTGCACCAGCATGACCAAGTCGGTGCTGACCGGCCTGCGCGTGGGCTACCTGGCCATGCCCAAGCGCCTGGCGCTGCGTACCGAGAGCATCTTGCGGGTCAACAGCTGGATGGCCACGCCCTTGGTGGCGGAGATTGCCTCGCGCTGGATCAATGACGGGCGCGCCGCGCAGCTGGTGGCGCTGCAGCGCACCTTGCTGGGCGAGCGTCAGGCGTTGTTGCGTGAATACCTGGGCGAATATGTGCGTGGTCAGCACGCCCATGCCTTGGGTGCCTGGTTGAACATTCCCGAGCGCTGGGAAGTGGACAGCCTGGTGCGCGCCTTGCGCCGTCGGCAGATTGCGGTGACGCCGCCAGAGCCGTTCCTGGTGCGCGGTACACCGCGGCCGCGGGCCGTGCGCTTGTGCGTGGGCGCCGAATGTTCCGAGGCAAAGCTGCGCCAGGCCCTGGGCGATATGCGGGAGTTGTTCGGGCAGTATCCGCAGATTCACGAATTGTAACTGTCCTGTAGCGGCCTCTTCGCGGGCATGCCCGCTCCCACAGGTACGGCGCAGGGTTCAGGACGTGCGCGATTCCTGTGGGAGCGGGCGTGCCCGCGAAGAGGCCGGTGCAGGCAAAAACAAATTCCCCGACAAATTGCCCTAGTACATTCATCACGACAATTTTCGCCTCATACACTCCGCCCAACATCAGCTCACTTGTTGGGTCCCGGTCATGTCAGCGCTCTCGCTTCACGATCTCTACCTCGCCCGCCAGCGTATCCACGGCCTGGTGCGCAGCACGCCGCTGGAACTTTCCCCCAGCCTGTCACGGCACCTGGGCACGCCGGTCTACCTGAAGCTCGAAGCCCTGCAGACCACCGGCAGCTTCAAGCTGCGTGGCGCAAGCAATGCCATCGCCGCACTCAGCGCTGAACAACGCGCATGCGGCGTGGTCACCGCCTCCACCGGCAATCACGGCCGGGCAGTGGCCCACGCGGCTGCGCAACTGGGTGTGAAGGCAACCGTGTTTCTTTCGCAACTGGTGCCAGGCAACAAGGTCCAGGCCATCCGCGACCTGGGTGCCGAGGTGTGCATCGTCGGCCACTCCCAGGACGATGCCCAGCAGGCCGCGCAACAATATGCCGAGCAGCAGGGGGCGGCACTGATTCCACCCTTCGATCACCCTCAGGTCGTCGCCGGGCAGGGCACGTTGGGCCTGGAAATCATCGAGCAGTTGCCCGAAGTGGAGCAGGTGCTGATTCCGCTCTCCGGGGGCGGCCTGTTCGCGGGTGTGGCATTGGCCATGAAGAGCATCAAGCCTTCGATCACCACCCATGGCATCAGCATGCAGCGCGGCGCGGCGATGCACGCCAGCCTGCAAGCCGGGAGGCCGGTCGAGGTAGAGGAGTTGCCGACCCTCGCCGACTCGCTTGGCGGCGGCATCGGCCTGGGCAACAAACACACCCTGAGCATGACCCAGCGCCTGCTCGACCAACTCCACCTGCTGCCGGAAGCCTCGATCGCCAATGGCATGCGCCACGCCTACCAGCACGAACGGCTGGTAGTCGAAGGTGCCGGTGCAGTCGGCATCGCCGCGCTGCTCGATGGCCTGGTGACGGCCCGCGGCCCGGTCGTGGTGGTGGTCAGCGGGCGCAACGTCGACAGCGCACAGCATCAGCGCGTCATCAACGGCGGCGACGCCTGAAACTCACGTTTTCTTCACTGGAGGTATTCGAATGCCGGCCATCACCTTGCTCAGCGAAGCCGACCTGCGTAGCTGCGTCACCCTCGACCGTGACGCGATCGATGCCATCGAGCAGGCCTTTGCCCTGCTTGCCACGGCCAAGGTGGCGATGCCGCCGGTCCTGCGCCTGGATGTGCCCGAGCACAACGGCGAGGTGGACGTGAAAACCGCCTACTTGCCGGGGCTTGAACGTTTCGCGATCAAGGTCAGCCCGGGTTTTTTCGACAACCCCAAACTGGGCCTGCCCAGCCTCAACGGCATGATGATGCTGTTGTCGGCCCGCACCGGTCTGCTCGATGCCTTGCTCCTCGACAATGGCTACCTCACCGCCGTGCGTACCGCAGCAGCCGGTGCGGTGGCTGCACGCTGGCTGTCGCGCCAAAGCAGCCGCCGCGTGGCCTTGATCGGCAGTGGCGAACAGGCACGCCTGCAGTTGCAGGCACTGCGCCTGGTGCGGCCGATCGAGCAGGTCAAGGTATGGGGCCGTGATGCGCAGAGAACTGCAGCGTTGTGTGATGACCTGGGGCGCGACGGGCAACTGCAGGTACAGGCTTGCGACAGTGTCGACCAGGCCATGCAGGCGGTCGATATAGCCATCACCTGCACCCCCAGCCGCGAGCCGCTGATCCAGCCGCATCACCTGCAACCGGGGCTGCACATCACTGCCATGGGCTCGGACGCCGAGCACAAGAACGAGATCGCGCCCACGGTACTGGCCTTGCTCGACCGGTATGTCGCCGACCGCCTTAGCCAGACCCGCGTGCTGGGCGAACTGCACCACGCCCTGCGCGCTGGCGCCGTCAGCCAACAGGCCGTTCATTCCGAGCTGGGCCAGATCATCGCCGGCCTGCACCCGGGCCGTGTACAGGCCGAAGAGGTCACCTTGTGCGACCTGACCGGCACCGGGGCCCAGGACACCGCCATCGCCAACCTTGCCTTCGAACGCGCAATGGCCACCAGCAAAGGCCTGGCGTTCCACAGCTGACACCTTTCGCAACCCACTCACAAGAAGGGCATCTGTATGTCACACACAGTGGTCAACCTGCCGTTCAGCCGGCAGGAATACGCCCAGCGCCTGGCCAAGACCCGCGCTGCCATGCAGGCACAGGGCCTGGAGCTCTTGCTGGTTACCGATCCATCGAACATGGCCTGGCTCACCGGCTATGACGGCTGGTCGTTCTACGTGCACCAGTGCGTGCTGCTGGCGCTCGATGGCGAGCCGATATGGTTTGGTCGCGGCCAGGACGCCAACGGCGCCAGGCGCACGGTGTTCATGCAGCACGACAACATCGTCGGCTATCCGGACATCTATGTGCAGTCACGCGAGCGCCACCCGATGGACTATCTGTGCCAGGAGGTGATTCTGGCCAAGGGCTGGGGCGGCCTGAGCATTGGCGTGGAGATGGACAACTACTACTTCAGCGCGGCGGCCTACCAGGCGCTGTGCAAGCACTTGCCGCAGGCGCGTTTCAGCGATGCCGCCGGGCTGGTCAACTGGCAGCGGGCGGTCAAGTCGCCGCAGGAAATCGAATACATGCGCATCGCCGCGCGCATCGTCGAACAGATGCACGGGTGCATCCTCGAACGCATCGAGCCCGGCATGCGCAAGAACGAGCTGGTGGCCGAGATCTACCGCAGCGGCATCCTCGGTGTCGATGGCCATGGCGGTGACTACCCGGCCATCGTACCGTTGTTGCCGACCGGCGCTGATGCCAGCGCACCGCACCTGACCTGGGACGATTCACCGTTCATCCGCGGCGCCGGCACGTTCTTCGAGATCGCCGGCTGCTACAAGCGCTACCACTGCCCGCTGTCGCGCACCGTGTACCTGGGCAAGCCGCCGCAACACTTCCTCGCAGGGGAAAAGGCGGTGGTCGAAGGTATCGCGGCCGGCCTTGATGCCGCGCGGCCGGGCAACACCACCGGTGACATCGCCAGGGCGTTCTTCGGCGTGCTGGAGAAGTTCGGCATTCACAAGGACAGCCGCTGTGGTTACCCGATCGGCATCAGCTACCCGCCAGACTGGGGCGAGCGCACCATGAGCCTGCGCCCGAGCGACACCAGCGTGCTGCAACCGGGCATGACCTTCCACTTCATGCCGGGGCTGTGGATGGACGACTGGGGCCTGGAGATCACCGAAAGCATCCTCATCACCGAGACCGGGGTCGAGACCCTGTGCAACGTGCCGCGCCAGCTGTTCGTGAAGGACTGACCCATGAATGCAATCGCACAGGCCGCCGCCACGGTGGCCAACCCGATCACCTGTACCCTGGATTTCGAGCAGGACGGCGTGCAGCACGGCTTCCTCAAGCTGCCGTACTCGCGTGACGACTCTGCCTGGGGGGCGGTGATGATCCCGCTGACGGTGGTCAGGAACGGCAATGGCCCGACAGCCTTGCTCACCGGTGGCAATCACGGTGACGAATACGAAGGCCCGGTGGCGCTGAGCAAGCTGGCCCAGCAGCTGCAGGCCGGGCAGGTGAGCGGGCGGGTGATCATCGTGCCGTTCATGAACACACCGGCGTTCCAGGCGGGCACCCGCACTTCGCCGATCGACCGGGGCAACCTCAACCGCAGCTTCCCTGGCCGGCCTGATGGCAGCGTGACGGAAAAGATCGCCGATTATTTCCGCCGCACCTTGCTGCCGTTGGCCGACATCGTCCTGGACATCCACTCCGGTGGTCGCACCCTCGACTTCCTGCCGTTCGCTGCATGCCATGTGCTGCCCGACAAGGCCCAGCAGGCCCGCTGTGAAGCCGGTATGCGGGCCTTCGCCGCGCCCTACAGCATGCGCATGCTCGAGCTGGATGCGCAGGCGATGTACGACACCGCGGCAGAAGAGCAGGGCAAGGTGTTCATTACCACCGAACTGGGCGGTGGTGGCACCTCCACGGCGCAAAGCGTGGCCCTGGCCGAGCGCGGCGTGCGCAACGTGCTGATCCACGCCGGCATCCTGGCCGGCGAAGTGGAGCAGGGCGAAACAACCCTGCTGGACATGCCCGATGGCGATTGCTTCATCGCCAGCGAGCACGACGGCTTGCTGGAGATGTGCCGCGACCTGGGCGAAACGGTCAGCCAGGGCGAAGTGATCGCCCGCATCCATGACATTCGCCGCACCGGCAGCGCCCCGGTCGAGTACCGCGCCCGTCGCCATGGCTTGCTCACGGCCCGGCACTTTCCCGGGCTGGTGCAGTGCGGCGACACCTTGGCGGTGATAGCCGACGTACTGGCCTGAACCTGGCGCCACGACAACGAGGTATGGAGAACAGTCATGTCACACCACTACCCATTCAACAGCCTGTGCCACATCGATGGCCAATGGTTGCACAGCCACAGCGGCAACAGCGTCGCCGTGCATGACCCGGCCAACCGCCAGGTGATCGGCCATGTGCCATTGCTCGACCACGAGCAGATCGTCGCCGCCGTGGATGCCGCCCAGCGGGCGTTCCCGGCCTGGCGCCAGCAGAGCCTGGACAGCCGTGCTGCGCTGCTGCGGCGCTGGTCCGAACTGATGCTCGAGCACCAGGAGGCGCTGGCGCGCATTCTCAGTGAGGAGCAGGGCAAGCCGCTGGCCGAAGCACGCGGTGAAATCGCCTATGCGGCAAGCTTCATCCCTTGGTTTGCCGAGGAGGCCCGGCGCCTCAACGGGCAGACCATTCCCAGCCATATTGCGGGTGCCCAGCTGAGTACACTGAAGGAGCCCGTCGGGGTCTGCGCGCTGCTCACCCCGTGGAACTTCCCCAGTGCCATGATCACCCGCAAGGCGGCTGCGGCGTTGGCAGCCGGCTGCACGGTGGTGGTCAAGCCGGCCCACGAAACACCGTTCTCGGCGCTCGCCCTGGCCCAGCTGGCAGAGGACGCCGGCTTCCCGCCGGGGGTGTTCAACGTGGTGATCGGCGAACCGCAGATGGCCATGGAGACCCTGGTACGCGATAGCCGCGTGCGGGCGGTCAGCTTCACCGGCTCGACCCGGGTCGGCAAGCTGGTGCTGCAAGCTGCAGCTCAGGATGTGAAGAAAGTGGCGCTGGAGCTGGGCGGCAATGCGCCGTTCATCGTCTGTGCCGATGCCGACCTGGAGCTGGCCGTGCGGGTGGCCGTGGCAGCCAAGTTTCAGACGTCTGGCCAGGACTGCTGCGCGGCCAACCGGATCATGGTGCAGCGGCCTTTGTACGAAGCATTCCTGGCGCGCTTTGCCGAAGCGGTGCGGGCGCTGAAGGTTGGGCCGGCGATGGTCGATGGCGAGGAGACGGCGGCAGAGGTCGGCCCGCTTATGCACCAGGCCGCCTTCGATGCCACCCAGGCCCGGGTCGAGGACGCCCTGCAGCGTGGCGCCCGGCGCCTGGTCGGTGGCGAGTGCCATGCGCTGGGTGGCTGGTTCTTCCAGCCGACGGTGCTTGCCGATGTCACGCCGGCGATGCGCATCTACCAGGAAGAAAACTTCGCGCCGATTGCCGGGGTCATGCCGTTCGACACGCTGGAACAGGCCATCACCATGGCCAATGACACCGAGTACGGCCTGGCTGCCTACATCGTCGGCAACCGCCTCGATGTCGTGCACCCGCTGGTGCGCCGGCTCGACCACGCCATGGTGGCGATCAACGGCGTCAAGTTCACCGGCCACCCCATCCCGTTCGGCGGCATGAAAGCCTCGGGCCTGGGCCGCGAAGGCGGCAGCGAGGGCTTCGAACCCTTCGTCGAAACCAAATACGTTTGCCTGCACCACCACGGTCAGTTCTAAGGAGTGTTTGCCATGAGCCAAGATTTCAGCCAGCTGTTCGAACAGGACCGCGCCCACTTCATGCACCCCTCGACCCACGCCCATGACCACGCCAGCGGCGCGCTCAAGGGCCGGATCATCACCGGTGCCGAGGGCATTCGCCTGCGTGACCATGAAGGCCGCGAACTGATCGACGCCTTCGCCGGCCTGTACTGCGTGAACATCGGTTACGGGCGTACCGAGGTCGCTGACGCCATCCATCGCCAAGCCAAGGAGCTGGCCTACTACCACACCTACGTCGGCCACTCGACCGAGGCAATCATCGAGCTTTCCAGCCGCATTATCGACTGGGCGCCGGCCGGGATGAAAAAGGTCTATTACGGCCTGTCGGGCTCCGATGCCAACGAGACCCAGGTCAAGCTGGTGCGTTACTACAACAACATCCTCGGTCGCCCTCGCAAGAAGAAGATCATCTCGCGCGACCGCGGCTATCACGGCTCAGGCATCATGACCGGCAGCCTTACCGGCCTGCCCAGCTTCCACCAGCATTTCGACTTGCCGGTGGAGGGCGTCAAGCATACCGTCTGCCCGCACTGGTACCGCAAGGCACCGGCCGGCATGGATGAGCAGGCCTTCGTGCGCTACTGCGCCGACGAGCTGGAGCAACTGATCCTGGCCGAAGGCCCCGACACTGTCGCCGCGTTCATCGGCGAGCCGCTGATGGGCACCGGTGGCATCATCGTACCGCCCAAGGGCTACTGGAAGGCGATCCAGGCCGTGCTCGACCGTTACGATGTGTTGTTGATCGCCGACGAAGTGGTGTGCGCCTTCGGCCGCCTGGGTTCGAAGATGGGCAGCCAGCGCTACGACATCCGCCCGGACCTGATCACCACGGCCAAGGGCCTGACCAGCGCCTATGCGCCATTGTCGGCGGTGATCGTTGGCGAGAAGGTATGGAACGTGATTGAAGAAGGTTCGCAGAAGGCCGGGCCCATGGGCCACGGCTGGACCTACTCCGGGCACCCGATCTGCGCAGCGGCGGCGCTGGCCAACCTGGATATTCTCGAGCGCGAGAACCTGACCGAGAATGCCGAAACGGTGGGGGCATACCTGAACAGGCGCATGCGCGAAACCCTGGAAGGCCACCCGCTGGTAGGTGAAGTACGAGGTGACGGCATGCTGTGCGCGGTCGAGTTCATGGCCGATCGCGAGGCGCGCACGGCGTTTGACCCAGCGTTGAAAGTCGGGCCACAGGTGTCGGCAGCGTGCCTTGAGCGCGGAATGATCGCCCGGGCCATGCCGCATGGTGACATTCTCGGGTTTGCGCCGCCGTTGGTGCTGAGCGAGGAGGATGCCGAGCAGATCGTCGCCATCACCAGGGCGGCGGTCGATGAAGTGTCTGGCAAGGTGCTCGGCTAGGCATTGCAGGGGCCGCCCTGCGGCCCCCTCGCCAGTCTTGGCAGGCGAACCGACTGACGGTCCTACCCACCCCTCATCCTTGCCTACGCTGATATTCCCAACCTGCAGAAGCAAGGAGAACTGTCATGGCCTTCCAATACAAGCGTCTGGACAAGAACAACGCTGCCGTGCTGCTGGTCGACCACCAGACCGGCTTGCTCTCGCTGGTCAGGGACATCGACCCCGACCGCTTCAAGAACAACGTCCTGGCCCTGTCGGACCTGGCCAAGTACTTCAAGCTGCCAACCATTCTCACCACCAGTTTCGAGACCGGCCCCAATGGCCCGCTGGTGCCCGAACTGAAAGAGCAGTTCCCCGACGCCCCGTACATCGCCCGCCCTGGCAACATCAACGCCTGGGACAACGAGGACTTCGTCAAGGCCGTCAAGGCCACCGGCAAGAAGCAACTGCTGATCGCCGGTGTGGTGACGGAAGTGTGCGTCGCCTTCCCGGCACTGTCGGCACTGGAGGAGGGCTTCGAGGTCTTCGTCGTCACCGACGCCTCCGGCACCTTCAACGAACTGACCCGCGATTCGGCCTGGCGGCGCATGGAGGCGGCCGGGGCGCAACTGATGACCTGGTTCGGCGTGGCCTGCGAGCTGCACCGTGACTGGCGCAATGACATAGAAGGGCTGGGGACCCTGTTCTCCAACCATATTCCGGATTACCGCAACCTGATGACCAGCTACAACAAGCTGGCCAAGTAAACCGACATCGAGGCCACACCCTACCCTGTGGGAGCGGGTAAACCCGCTCCCACAGTCTGCCGAACACCCACCAAATCAATCGGCTAGACGCACGACCTGCGAAAACATCAAGCGAAGCGGCAAACCGCCATGGATCGACCATACTGACTCTTCATCGCCCACAGGAGAGTGCCATGTCGAAGTCGTCCAGGATGAAAGACCCCGAAGACCAGCAGGAAAAACTGGGCGGCAAGGCATACGAGAAGGAACTCAAGCGCCTGCATGTGGAGCTGGTAAAACTGCAGGAGTGGGTGGTGGCCAAGGGATTGAAGGTGTGCATTGTCTTCGAAGGCCGCGACGGCGCTGGCAAGGGCGGCACCATCAAGGCAATCACCGAGCGCGTCAGCCCGCGGGTATTCCGTGTGGTGGCGCTGCCGGCACCAACCGAGCGGGAAAAGACCCAGATGTACCTGCAGCGCTATGTCGGCCATCTGCCGGCCGCAGGTGAAGTGGTGATCTTCGATCGCAGCTGGTACAACCGTGCCGGGGTCGAACGGGTGATGGGCTTCTGCTCGAACGAACAGGCCGACCGGTTCCTGGCTGGCGTGCCGCTGTTCGAAAAGGTCATGGTCGAGTCGGGCATCATCCTTATCAAGTACTGGCTCGAGGTCAGCGCCGAAGAGCAAACCCGGCGCCTGCAGGACCGCATCAATGACGGCCGCAAGTTGTGGAAGCTATCGCCCATGGACCTCAAGTCCTACACACGCTGGGATGACTACACACAGGCCCGTGATGAGATGTTTGCCGCCTCGGATACCGCTTGGGCGCCCTGGTTCATGGCCCACTCCAACGACAAGCGGCGTGCCAGGTTGAACATTATCAGCCATCTGCTGACACGCATTCCCTACAAGGACATCACCCGGGAGCAGGCGGTGAAGCTGCCCAGACGCGGCAAGATCGGCAAGTACAAGGCCGTTCCCTACCCGTTCAAAGAGGTAGAACAGCGTTTCTGATCCCTCCCTGCGGGGAGCAGCGAGGGTGCAAACCTATGCCACATGACGGCAGCCTGCTACAGGCAACGGTGGTGTTTTTGCTGGCCGTGGTACTTCTGGTACCGCTGGCACAGCGTTTGAAAATGGGGGCGGTGCCCGGCTATCTGCTGGCGGGCATCTTGATAGGGCCATCGGTATTCGGCCTGCTGAACAACCCGGATAACGTGGCACGCCTGTCGGAGATGGGTGTGGTGATGCTGCTGTTCGTCATCGGCCTGGAGCTGTCGCCGCGGCGTTTGTGGTCCATGCGGCGTGCGTTGTTCGGCATCGGCTCGCTACAAGTGGGCCTGAGCGCTGTGGTGCTTGGCCTGCTGGCGTACTGGCTGTTCGACCAGTCGAAGCCGGCTGCCATCGTGCTGGGCCTGGGCCTTGCGTTATCGTCCACTGCGTTTGGCCTGCAGGTACTTGCCGAGCGCAAGGACCTGGGCAAGCCGCACGGCCGCCTGGCTGTGGCGATCCTGCTGTTCCAGGACATTGCCGCGATCCCGCTGATTGCCGTGGTGCCACTGCTCGGTGGTGATGTCAGTACAGCCGACGAAGGCGCGTGGCCGGTGCTGGCGGTGGTGGTTGGCATAGGTGTGCTGATCATCTTTGGCCGCTACTTGTTGAGCCCTGTCTTCAAATGGACAGTCGGTTCGGGCCTGCCCGAGCTGTCGACCGCTACCGCCTTGCTGGTGGTGCTGGGCACCGCCTGGGTGATGGAACATGTGGGCGTGTCGATGGCGCTGGGGGCGTTTCTGGCGGGCGTCCTGATGGCCGAGTCGCCTTTTCGCCAAGAACTGGAAACCCAGATCGAGCCTATCAAGGGTTTGCTGCTGGGGCTGTTCTTCGTGGGCGTGGGCATGAGTGCCGACCTGCGCCTGCTGTTCGGCATGCCATTGCTGGTGCTGGGGCTGACCCTGCTGCTGGTGGTTATCAAGCTACCGCTGCTGTATGGCCTGGGGCGCATGGCCGGTGGGCTCAACCAGGCCCAGGCGCTGTGCCTGGGCGTGGTGCTGGCGTCTGGCGGCGAGTTTGCCTTCGTGGTGTTCAAGCTGGCGCTGGACCATCAGGTGCTGGCGCAGCAGGTGCATGACCTGCTGGTGCTGGCCATCACCTTGTCGATGGCGGTGGTGCCGTTGGTAATGATGGCCCTGGCGCGCCGGTTGCGTGACGACAGCCCGGCCCAGGCAAGCCCTGAAGCGGGCCACTGAATCGCGTCACATGACGCACATGGCGTTCGGAGGTGAGGATGCAACCAAGTATCAAGCTGGACAGCAGCCTGTCGCGGGGCTTGCTCGATGTGCTCATCAAGGCCGGCCTGGTGGCAGCGCTGGTCATGTTCGCCTTCCAGACGTTCCAGCCGTTCCTGGAACTGATGCTGTGGTCGGTGATCCTGGCGGTGACCTTGTACCCGTTGTATTGCCGCGTCCAGCGCCGCACAGGGCTCAAGGACGGGCTTTCGGCGACGCTGGTCGTTCTACTGGTACTGGTCGTGCTGCTGGTGCCGATCTACCTGGTGGTAATGTCCATTGGCGAAACGGTGGACAGCCTGGTAACGCTGCTCAAGAGCGGGGCCTGGAGCGTGCCGGCACCTCCCGAGTCGGTGGCCGCCTGGCCGTTGATCGGGCCGAAGGTGCATGCGCTGTGGCTGGCCGCCTCGGAAAACATGGCTGGTGTACTGAACCAGTGGATGCCTCAACTCAAAGGCGCCGGGCGCACGGTGCTGGGCGCAGCAGCCAGCGCAGGGGGGGCATTTTTGCTGTTCATTGCGGCGATCATCGTCTCGGGCATCATCATGGCATTCGGTGACCGCGGCGAAATCGCGGCGCAGCGCATCGCCATGCGGGTGTCGGGCGAGGAGCGTGGCAAGCCACTGGCCAAGCTGTGCACCGCGACCATTCGCGCGGTGGCCCAGGGCGTGATCGGCATTGCCTTCATCCAGATGCTGCTGATCGGGGTCGGCTTCGTCATCAAAGGGGTGCCGGGGGCCGGGATGCTGGCCATCGTCATTCTCATGCTGGGTATTGCCCAGGCACCCGCCACGCTGATCACGGTGCCGGTGATCATTTACGTATTCAACGTCGAAGGCTTTACCGTGGCGACCATCATCTTCGCCATCTATACCTTCGTCGCCGGGCTTGCCGACAACGTGCTCAAACCGCTGCTGCTGGGGCGCGGGGTGGATGTGCCGATGCCGGTGGTGCTGATCGGGGCACTGGGCGGCATGGTGGTCAAAGGCATCATCGGCCTGTTCATCGGCCCGGTGATCCTTGGCGTCACCTACGTATTGTTCTGGCAGTGGGTGGCGCTGCAGGTGCCGGAAAACCCCGTCGAACCGACGGCGTGAGCCAAGGACTGCCATGCCCGGACGCTTTTGTGGTTGTGCACTGAGCCTGGCGGCCATGTTGGTAGGCTGTACCCAGGTGGGCCCGGATTTCCAGCCGCCGCAGGACCCGTGGCTGAGCACCTGGAACACCCCGCTGCTGGAGCAGGCCGGGCGGCAGGCCGCAGCGCCCGACCTGCGCCAGTGGTGGGCGGTGTTCGCCGACCCGGCCCTGGATGCCTTGATCGCTGAGGCTGATGCCAATAACAGCAACCTGCGCGTGGCCGGCTTGCGGATTGCCGAAGCCCGCGCCCAGTTGGCCATCGTGCAGACCGGGCGTTATCCACAGCTGCAGCAGCTGCGCGCCCAGAGCTTGTACCTGAAGCAGGACCAGTCCGGCACTGCCACCGCTCGCGACTCGGTGTTCTGGCAATCCAGCGCGGGCTTCGACATCGGCTGGGAAATCGACTTCTGGGGGCGCTTCAGCCGTGCGATCGAAAGCGCCGACGCCATCTACTTCGCCTCCCAGGCCAACTACGCCGATGCCATGCTGCTGTTGCGTGCGCAGGTGGCCGACACCTACTTTGCCCTGCGCACTGCCGAGGCGCGGCTGGATATCGCCGAAGAAAACGCCCGCCGTCAGGCGCGCAGCCTGGAGATAACCGAGCGGCTGTTCCGTCATGGCGAAAACGACGAACTCGACTGGCAACAGGCGCGCACCCAGTACCTGGCTACCCAGGCCACCATCCCCGAGTTCCAGAACCAGCTCAATGCCCTGCGCAACGTGCTGTGTTCGCTGCTCGGCCGCGCGCCCGGGCCGCTGCCACAGCTGGATGCCGGCCACGGCCAGCTGCCGTTGCCGGACCGTGCCGTTTTGCAGGACGTACCCGCCAGCCTGCTGCAGCGCCGCCCGGACATCCGTGCCGCCGAGCAGGCGGTGGCGGCGCAGTCGGCGCTGGTCGGGGTGGCCGAGGCCGACCTTTATCCACAGCTGAGCCTGCTGGGCAGCATCGGTTGGAGCTTCGTCACGGCCAATCACCTGCCCGATACCTTCGACATCGCCGCCGGGCCCAGCCTGATCTGGAACCCGTTCGACTACGGCCGGCGCAAGAACGCCGTACGCGTGGAAGACGCCCGCTTGCAGCAACTGATCGAGCTGTATCACCAGGATGTGCGCGAAGCCGCCCGCGAGGCCGACGATGCCGCCAGCGGGCTGGTGCGTTCGCTGCAGAGTGCAAGCATTCGCGACCAGGCCTCGCAGGCCGCGCAGCGCTCGCTGAACCTGGCCAGCTCGCAGTACCGCGAAGGCTTTGCCGACTTCCAGCGCGTGCTCGACGCACAGCAACTGCTGCTGCAGCAACAGGACGGCTACCTGGTCAGCCGCGGCAATGCCGTGAGCAGCCTGGTGACGCTGTACAAGGCCCTGGGTGGCGGCTGGGACGCCAGCCGTGCACCGATCGACCCGGCCACGCGCCAGCAGATGCAGCAACGCACCGACTGGGGCGAACTGCTCGATGAACCAGGCCCCAGCGCACATGCACAAGGTGAAACGAAATGAGCGACGCCACGCCAACGCCACCCCCGGCAGCCCCCGATCGCGGCATGCGCTGGGTGCTGCTGCTGATCGCCATGAGCTTGCTGTGGTACCTGCTGGCCGACCGCTTCACCCCCTATACCCAGCAGGCCCGCCTGCAGGCCTACGTGGTACCGGTGAGTGCCGAGGTGGCCGGGCAGGTGAAGCGTGTGGCGGTAGGCAACAATCAGGAAGTGCGCAAGGGCGATGTGTTGTTCGAACTGGACCAGGAGCAGTACCGCATCGCCCTGGCCCGTGCCGAAGCCGACCTGGACACGGTACGCCGGCAGATCGGCGCTCACACCGCTGGCATCGACTCGGCCCAGGCGGCGCTGGTGGCGGCCCAGGCCAACGAGCGCAAGGCGCGGCAGGATGCCGAGCGGCTCAAGCGCCTGATCGATGAAGACCCCGGCACGGTGTCGGTACGCCGCCTGGAGGGCGCTCAGGCCACCCGCGACCAGGCCATCAGCCAGGTGGCGGCAGCCCGTGCCGAAGTGGAACGGGCCCGTGAGCAGCAGGGCGGGGCGCAGGACGACAACGCCCAGCTGCGCAGCGCGGCGGCCAATGTGGAAAAGGCCCGACTGGACCTGGCGCGCACGGTGGTACGCGCCGATGCAAACGGGTTGATCACCGACCTGCGCACCGACGTTGGCCACTATGTCGGTGCTGGCAGCCCGATGATGACCCTGATCGCCATCCATGACGTGTGGATAAGTGCCGACATGACCGAGAACAACCTCGGCCGGCTGCGCCCTGAAACCCCGGTACTGGTGGTGCTCGATGCGCTGCCCGGCACGGTGCTGAAGGGGCGTATTCGCAGCATCGGCTATGGCGTGAGCGTGGGCCAGAGTAATCCGCCGGGTACATTGCCGACCGTGCAGAACAGCCGCGAGTGGTTGCGTTCGGCGCAACGCTTCCCGGTGATCGTCGAACTGGAACGTGACCAGTTGCAGGACAAGAGCGGTTTGCGAGTTGGTGGCCAGGCCGAAGTCATGGCCCTGCCAAGCGAGGGTAACCCATTGAACCTGCTGGGCCGGCTGTTCATGTGGCTGATGAGCTGGCTGTCATATGCCTATTGAGCTGCGCCGCCTGCGCGCCCTGCGCCTGGCCTGGGGTGTGGCGTTGTGTCTGGCGGTGAGTTTCGGCATCGGCCTGCCGGTGCCGATCCTGGCGCCGGTGTTCGCTGTGCTGTTGCTGGCCATGCGCAGCCAGCCCTTGCCCCTGCGTGCGGCACCGGCCCTGGCGGTACTGGTGCTGCTTGCGTGTGGCACCGGGCTGCTGCTGATTCCGCTGCTGCGGCATGCCCCGGTGAGCGGGGTGTTGCTAGTAGGCGTAGGGGTGTTCCTGACCTTGCGTTACGCGCTGAAGGGCGGCAACGGCCTGCTGGCCAATTTGCTGGTCATCGGCCTGACCATGATCGCTGCCGCGGGCACCAGCGACTTCACCCTGGCGCTATCGGTGGTCGAAGCGTTGGCCAAAGGCATGCTGCTGGCGGTGCTGGGCACGGCGGCGGCGCATGTGCTGTTTCCCGAGCCGGCCGATGCGCCAACGCAGCCGGCGCCGCCTTTGCTCGACAGTGACCAGGTGAGCTGGGTGGCTCTGCGTGCCACGCTGATCGTGATGCCGGCGTTTTTGCTGGCGTTGATCGCCCCCGACCAGTACATGCCGCTGATCATGAAGGCCGTGAGTCTGGGGCAGCAGGCCGGCGAGACCCGCGCGCGGCATGCCAGCCGAGAGTTGATCGGCTCGACCTTGCTGGCCGGGTTGCTGGCGATATTGATGTGGGGCGCGTTGAGCCTGTTCGTGCACCTGTGGATGTTTTTCCTGTGGGTGCTGCTGTTTGTTCTTTGGCAGGGGCGCAGGCTTTACCGTGCCGTTGATACCAGGCAAAGCCCGGCATACTGGGTGAGTTGCCTGACGACCATGCTGATCTTGCTGGGGCAGTCGGTGCAGGACAGCGCGGGCGGGCAGGATGTGTACCGTGCCTTTGCCGTGCGCATGGCGCTGTTTCTGGCGGTGTCGGTGTATGCCAGTGGCATGCTCATATGGATTGATCGGCGGCGGGTTCGGAGTGCTTAGTTCTCCTGTACTGGCCTCTTCGCGGGCGCGCCCGCTCCCACAGAGATGTGTGTGGTCCCTGTGGGAGCGGGCATGCCCGCGAAGAGGCCGGCCCAGTAAAACCTAAGGCTTCCAGTCAATCCCGCTGTCTTCCAGGTAGGCATCCACCGCAGCACCCACAGTGGGGTGAAATGCCTTCGCCCCCATATGCTCGAACAACTCGAACTGCCGCATCTTGTCCTTCACCGGGTCCTTCATCTCGGCAAACTGCAACTCCACCCCCCGCGCCTCCAGCGCCCGGTCCAGCTCGGCCAGCATGTCCGCCGAGGTGATATCGATGCTGGTCACCGGCTCTGCCGCAATTACCAGCCGTTGTACCGGCGTAGGCGATGCATCCACCGCCGCCATCACCGTGCTCTGGAACTGCTCGGCATTGGCAAAGAACAATGGCGCGTCCCAACGCAGCAACACCAGCCCCGGAATACGCCGGGCCTGTGGATAACGTTGCACATCATGGTAACCGCGCGTGCCATCTACCCGGCCTAGCACCGCATGATGCGGCCGCCAGCCGTCCCACAGGAATTCGATCACCGATATCGCCACGGCAATGCAGATGCCGGGAATCGCCCCGAATACCGCTACGCCGACGAAGCAGGTGAACGAAAGCCAGAATTCCCATTGCTGCATGCGGAAGATGCGTTTGAGGTCGGCAAACTCGAACAGGCCCAACGCTGCGGCAATCACCACCGCCGCCAGGGCACTGTTGGGCAGGTGTTGCATCAGGTTGGGCGCCACCAGCAGCAACAGGGTTACCGCCAGCGCACCAATGATACCGGTAAGCTGGGTTTTCGAACCCGCCGCCTCGGCCACCGGGGTACGCGACGAGCTGCTGCTGATCGGGATGCCCTGGAACAGCCCCGAGGCCAGGTTGGCAACGCCCAGGCCGAACATTTCCTGGTTCGGATTGACCGGCATTTTCATGCGCGCGGCATAGGAGCGCGAGAGCACGCTGGTATCGGCGAACGACACCAGCGCCACGGCGATCCCGCCCAGTACCACTTCGACCAGGTCGATGTCGCTGACCCAGGGGAAGACGAAGCTGGGCAGCCCTTGGGGCAATTGCCCGAGTACCTTGACGCCCATCTGGTCGAGGTTGAACAAGCTCACGGCAAGCGTTGCCAGTACCACGGCGATCAGAATGCCCGGGATGCGCTTGAACGGTTTGAGCAGCAGGATCAGCACCAGGCTGCCGGCGCCGACGATGAAGCTTGGCCAGTGCCCCTGGCCGGCCAACAGCGCCTGGCCCAGGTGCCAGATGTCGCGTAAGGGCCCTTCGCTGTCGACCTTGATGCCGAACAGTTTGGGCAGCTGGCTGATCAGCACCGTGAGGGCGATGCCGTTCATGTAGCCATAGCGGATCGGCTTGGACAGCAGTTCGGTGATGAAGCCCAGGCGCAACAACCCAGCGATCACGCAGAACGCCCCGGCAACCAGGGCCATCATGCTGGCGATTGCGATTGCCCGTTGCGGGTCGCTGGCGGCGTACTGCACCACCACCGCAAGGATCGGCGCGGCCAGTGCCGAATCCGGGCCCAGTACCAGAATGCGGCTGGGCCCGAACAGGGCGTAGGCCAACAACGGGATAATGGTGGCATACAGGCCGTAGATGCCCGGTACGCCGGAGGCCTCGGCGTAGGCGATGCCCACGGGTACCAGCATGGTGGTGAGCACCAGGCCGGCGGCGATGTCTTTGGGTAGCCAGGCGGGTTGGTAGTGGAGCAGGGTGACCAGCCCGGGTAACCAGCGTTGCCAGTCGAGGCGGGTTTTTTCGGGCATGGGGCATGCGTCCATGGGAGGGGGCTGAATCACAGCTTAGATGCTGAATTCCGGGGCCGCTTTGCGGCCCTGTCGCGACACAAGGCCGCTTCTGCAGGTTTGATGCGAGGTCCAGAAAATGCGCGGTACCTGTGGGAGCGGGCATGCCCGCGAACACCGGCGCAGCCGGTGCCATGCACCGCGTTGGATTCTTCGCGGCTAAAGCCGCTCCCACAGGGTGCTCGCGCCGCTCGCCAAAAGCCAGAAAAAACAAAACCCCTTGAGGCGTTTGCCTCAAGGGGTTCGTGGGTACTGCAGGCTGGCGCTTAGACGTTGAAGCGGAAGTGCATCACGTCACCGTCCTTGACGATGTAGTCCTTGCCTTCCAGGCGCCATTTACCGGCTTCCTTGGCACCGCTCTCACCCTTGAACTGGATGAAGTCGTCATAGGCCACCACTTCAGCGCGGATGAAGCCTTTTTCGAAGTCAGTGTGGATCACGCCGGCAGCCTGCGGAGCGGTGGCACCGACGCGTACGGTCCAGGCGCGTACTTCCTGTACGCCGGCAGTGAAGTAGGTCTGCAGGTTCAGCAGCTCGTAACCGGCACGGATAACGCGGTTCAGGCCAGGCTCTTCCAGGCCCAGGGCCTCGAGGAACATGTCCTTCTCTTCACCGTCTTCCAGTTCGGCGATTTCCGCTTCGATCTTGTTGCACACTGGCACCACTACCGCGCCTTCTTCCTCGGCAATGGCCTTGACCACGTCCAGGTGCGGGTTGTTGTCGAAGCCATCTTCGGCGACGTTGGCAATGTACATCACCGGCTTGCTGGTCAGCAGGTGGAAGCCGCGAATGACCGCCTTGTCTTCGGCGCTCATGTTCTTCATCAGGCTGCGCGCAGGCTTGCCTTCGGTGAAGTGCGGGATCAGCTGTTCAAGGATCGCCTTCTGCGCCAGGGCTTCCTTGTCGCCGCCCTTGGCGTTGCGGGCAACCTTCTGCAGTTGCTTCTCGCAGCTGTCGAGGTCGGCGAAGATCAGCTCGAGGTCGATGATCTCGATGTCGCGCTTGGGGTCGACGCTGTTGGAAACGTGGATCACGTTCTCGTCTTCGAAGCAGCGCACCACGTGAGCAATGGCGTCGGTCTCGCGGATGTTGGCGAGGAACTTGTTGCCCAGGCCTTCGCCTTTCGAGGCACCAGCCACCAGGCCGGCGATGTCGACGAACTCCATGGTGGTCGGCAGGATGCGGTTTGGCTTGACGATTTCAGCCAGTGCATTCAAGCGCGCATCGGGCATCGGCACGATGCCGCTGTTAGGCTCGATGGTGCAGAAGGGGAAGTTCTCCGCCGCGATGCCAGACTTGGTCAGGGCGTTGAACAGGGTGGACTTGCCGACGTTGGGCAGGCCGACGATGCCGCAATTGAAACCCATGGGTATTCCCCTCTCTAAAGGAAATCAGGCCTTCTGGCTGTGCAGCTCGCGCATCGCCTTGGCGAAGTCGCCGGCAAGCACGTCCGGCAGCACGCCGAGGGCAAAATCGATGCTGGCGTCGAGCTTCTCCTGCTCGGCGCGCGGCGCGCGGCCCAGGACGAAGTTGGAGACCAGTTTGGCGTCGCCCGGGTGGCCGATGCCAAGCCGCAGGCGGTGGAAGTCGTTCTGGTTGCCGAGCTGCGCGATGATGTCGCGCAGGCCGTTGTGCCCACCATGGCCACCGCCGCGCTTGAGCTTGGCGACGCCCGGGGGCAGGTCGAGTTCGTCATGCGCCACCAGGATCGCTTCCGGCTTGATGCGGAAGAAATTGGCCAAGGCCGCCACGGACTGGCCGCTGCGGTTCATGTAGGTGGTGGGGATGAGCAGACGAACGTCGTTGCCCTGATGGCTGAATTTAGCCGTCAGGCCGAAATACTTGCGGTCAGCGGTCAACGAGACGCGCTGGGCGCTGGCAATGCGTTCAACGAAAAGAGCCCCTGCGTTATGCCGGGTCTGTTCGTATTCGGGGCCGGGGTTACCCAGGCCGACGATCAACTGGATGGCGGTCACGTCAGGGGCTCTTCCTTGGAGTTGGTGGGTTACAGGGCGCGCGGCACTGTAACCCGATCAACGCCGGCGCGCGAGTGGATTACTCGGCAGCGCCTTCTGCTTCTGGAGCAACGCGTGGAGCGTGAACGTTGGCAACAGCTTTGTCATCACCGTGGGCCAGAGCTACGAACTCTACGCCTTTCGGAGCTTTCAGGTCCGACAGGTGGATGATGGTGCCGATTTCAGCGTTGGCCAGGTCGACTTCGATGAACTCAGGCAGGTCTTTGGCTTCGCAGGAAACTTCGATCTCGGCTTCTACGTGGGAGATCTCGCCGCCTTTCTTGACCGGGGCTTCTTCGTTGATGAAGTGAACCGGTACCTTGGCGGTCAGTTTCTGGCCAGCAACGACGCGAACGAAGTCGGCGTGCATGATGAAGCCTTTGGCCGGGTGGCGCTGCAGGGCCTTGACCACTACGTTTTGCTTGGCGCCGTCGACGTTCAGTTCCAGAACGTGGCTGAAGGCAGCCTCGTTTTCGAACAGCTTGGTGATTTCCTTGGCCAGGATGGTCAGGGACTGGGCGTCCTGGTTACCACCGTAGACAACGGCTGGGATGTTCGCGGAGTGACGCAGGCGGCGGCTCGCACCTTTCCCCAGGTCAGTACGCGCTTGGGCGTTCAGAGTGAATTCGGTCATTTTGTTTCTCCAAAGTAGCCCCCCGAGGGCGTTTGCGACCAGCGCCAACGGGGATGGCAAAAAAGCCCCGCCCCAACAACCAGTGTTGGGGCGGGGCGCTTTTCGTCAGCGTGTGTTCCCCTTAGCGGAACATCGCGCTGATCGATTCTTCGTTGCTGATGCGGCGCACCGCTTCAGCGACAACCGGTGCGATATCCAGCTGGCGGATACGGTCACAGGCTTGAGCAGCGGCGGACAGCGGAACGGTGTTGGTCACCACCAGCTCGTCCAGTACCGACTTCTCGATGTTCTCGATCGCGCGGCCCGACAGGACAGGGTGCGTGCAGTAGGCGTAAACCTTGGCAGCGCCGTGTTCTTTCAGGGCTTTGGCCGCGTGGCACAGGGTGCCGGCGGTGTCGACCATGTCGTCTACCAGGATGCAGGTGCGCCCTTCGACGTCGCCGATGATGTGCATGACCTCGGAGTGGTTAGCCTTCTCACGGCGTTTATCGATGATACCCAGGTCGACGCCCAGGGACTTGGCGACGGCGCGTGCGCGCACGACACCACCGATGTCCGGGGAGACGATCATCAGGTTCTCGAAACGCTGGTCTTCGATATCGTCGACCAGTACGGGCGAGCCGTAGATGTTGTCGACCGGGATATCGAAGAAACCCTGGATCTGGTCAGCGTGCAGGTCGACGGTGAGTACACGGTCGATACCTACGACAGTGAGCATGTCAGCGACGACTTTGGCGCTGATGGCTACACGTGCCGAACGCGGACGGCGGTCCTGGCGGGCGTATCCGAAGTAAGGAATCACGGCGGTGATTCGGGATGCTGAGGAGCGGCGGAAGGCGTCGGCCATCACTACCAGTTCCATCAGGTTATCGTTGGTCGGGGCGCAGGTCGGCTGAATAATGAAGACGTCTTTACCGCGGACATTCTCATTGATCTCAGTGCTGATCTCGCCGTCGGAGAATTTACCGACAGAGACGTCACCGAGAGGGATATGCAGCTGACGTACGACACGCCGAGCCAGATCGGGGTTGGCATTCCCCGTAAAGACCATCATCTTGGACACGCGCAGTACCTGAAGGCTGAGGGTAACCTGGATGAGTATAAGGAAAATGGCAGGGGCGGCTGGATTCGAACCAACGCATGGCAGGATCAAAACCTGCTGCCTTACCGCTTGGCGACGCCCCTGTATCTGTTGCTGCGAACGCTTATGCGCTCGACTTCTTGACCAGACTTTGCAGCTTGCGATGCAACATCGAAACGTTGCTTCCTTTCGCCACAAACCCTGTTTGGGTCGCTGAAAGAAGGGCCAGAACTTTATCAGCTTCGGCTTTGCTTGGGAAGGCCCCAAACACACAACTTCCAGTACCGGTCAGTCGAGCCTCAGTGAATTTACCCAGTGAATTCAACGCATTGCGAACTTCCGGGTAACTCTGCTCTACCACCGGTTGGCAGTCATTTCGACTGTTTCCCTCGGGAACGGGGCGCATCTTAAGGGGGAGTGAATCACGTGTCAACTGCGGATGTGAAAAAATTTCTACTGTGCTGACAGACACTTGCGGCACCAGCACGACATACCACGGCTCTTCCGGGTCGACCGGGGTCAGTTGTTCACCCACGCCCTGGGCGAATGCCGCGTGGCCGCGCACGAATACCGGTACATCGGCGCCCAGGCTCAGGCCCAGTGCGGCCAGGCGGTCTTCATCCCAGTCCAGTTGCCACAGGTGGGCGAGGGCCAACAGGGTAGTGGCGGCATCCGAGCTGCCGCCGCCGATGCCGCCGCCCATGGGCAGCACCTTGCTCAGCCAGATATCGGCGCCCAGCGTCGTGCCGGATTGCTCCTGCAGCTTGCGCGCGGCACGCACGATCAGGTTGCTGTCGTGCGGCACCGCTTCGATCTCGGTATGCAGGCGGATCACGCCGTCGTCACGCACGGCGAAGCTCAGTTCGTCGCCGTGGTCGAGAAACTGGAACACGGTTTCCAGCTCGTGATAGCCGTCCGCGCGGCGGCCGATGATGTGCAGCCACAGGTTGAGCTTGGCCGGGGCGGGCAGGGTGAGAGTTTGCATGTATCAGTGCCCCAGCTGGCGCGGCTGCCAGTCCTTGACCACCAGGGTCACATCGAGGTCCTTGCCGTGCAGCTTGAGGCGCTCGGGCAACCAGTAACCGTTCTGTTCCGTGTAGCTCAGGTACTGCACCTGCCAGCCATCCTGGTCGAGGCTGGCCAGGCGGCTGTCGCCGTCCAGGGTCAGCTTGCTCTTGCTGTCGGGGGCGGGCAGGCCGCGTACCCACCAGACCAGGTGCGAGACCGGCAACTGCCAGCCCAGTTGTTCTTCCAGCAGGGCTTCTGGGCTGGGGGCCTCGTAGCGGCCCTGGTTGGCCACTTCCAGTACCACGCTGCCGGGGCGCCCGGTCAGGCGTGCGGCACCACGGCCCAGCGGGCCGGCCAGGCGGATGTCGTAGTAGTCCTGTCGTTGCAGCCAGAACAGCGTGCCGCTGCCGGAGTCGCGGGGGGCACGGATGCCGACCTTGCCGTTGATTTGCCAGCCGTCGAGGCTGCTCAGCTGCTCTTTATGGGCGCGCCACTGCTGCGGGTCGCCGTGGCCCTGCAGGGCCTCGCGGCTACCGAAGCCGGCACAGCCGGCCAGCAGGGCGATCAGGGTGAAGGTAATGCAATGGCGCAGGAACATGGCGTTAGAGGGTCTCGGATCCGGTCAGGCGCAGGAGGGTCTTGCGCAGGATGGGGCTGTCGGCCTGGGCTTCGAAGCCCTTGGCCCAGACCTGGCGGGCTTCGCGGCGCTTGCCGTTGGTCCACAGCACTTCGCCCAGGTGGGCGGCCACTTCGTGGTCGGGGAAGCTGGCAAAAGCCTTGCGCAGGTAGGTTTCAGCCTCGTCGAGGTTACCCAGGCGGTAATTGACCCAGCCCAGGCTGTCGAGTACCGCCGGATCGTCCGGGGTCAGCTGGTGGGCCTTGTCGATCAGCGCCTTGGCTTCGCTGTAGCGGGTGGTGCGGTCGGCCAGGGTGTAGCCGAGGGCGTTCAGGGCCATGGCGTTTTCCGGCTCGCGGGTGATGATGGCACGCAGGTCTTTTTCCATCTGTGCCAGGTCGTCACGCTTTTCGGCCAGCATCGCGCGGGTGTACAGCAGGTTGAGGTCGTCCGGGTAGCGCTGGATGGCTTGTTGCAGCACCTGGCTGGCCTGGGCGTCCTTGTTGTTGTTGCTGTAGCTTTCCGATTCGATCAGGAACAGCTGGATGGCGTAGTCCGGCTGGGCTTCGCGGGCGTCGGCGAGCAGGCGCGAGGCTTCGGTACCACGGCCGTTGGCGATCAGGATGTCGGCCTGGCGCAGTTGCGCCGGCAGGTAGTCGGGGCCTGGTCCGACCAGGGCGTATTCACGCAGGGCGCCTGCAGGGTCGTGGCGCTCCTCGCGGATGCGGCCCAGGTTCAGGTGTGCGGCGTCTACGTTGCTGTCGCGTTCGATCAGTTCCTGCAGGTAGCCCTCGGCTTCATCCCAGTCCTTGTTTTCCAGGCACACCAGGGCCAGCGAATAGCGCAGCTCGTCATCCTCGGGGTATTGCTGTACCAGGCTGAGGAACTCGCCCTTGGCGTCGGCGATGCGGTCCTGTTCGACCAGGGTGCGGGCGTAGGTCAGGCGCAAGCGTTTGTCGTCGGGGTTGTCGCGAATCGCCCCGCGCAGCAATGGCAGGGCCTCCGGGCCACGGTCCAGGGCTTGCAGCAGGCGCGCGCGCAGCAGGATCGGGGCGATTTCGCCGTTTTGCGGCGGGTGCGACTCGAGCAGCTCCAAGGCTTCTTCGGCCTTGCCGTCCTGGTTCAGCAGCAGGGCCTTGCCGAACACCAGCTGGCTGTTGTTCGGGTATTTCACCAGCAGGCGCTCGAAGCTTTGCAGCAGGCCGTCACGGGTGCTCTGGTCGGTTTCGGCGGCGGACAGGGCGAGGAAATCGAAATGGGTGTCGCCCTGGCCCTGCAGGACCTTTTCCATGTACGCCATGGAGTCGTCATAGCGGCCAGCCCGGGCCAGCTGGATGGCTGCGGCGCGCTGGGCGTCGAGGTTCTGCGGGTCGTTGCGGGCCCAGACCAGCGCGTTGTCCAGTGCCGGTTCGTCGGCACCGAGGTATTCGGCAATGCGGTAGGCGCGCTCGGAAACCCCTGGGTCTTGGGTTTTCGCGGCCTGGTCGGTGTAGTTGGCCAGGGCGATGTCGAAACGGTTGCGCTGGCCGGCCAGCTCCGCCACCAGCAGGCTATAGAGCGTGTCCTGCTTGAACGAGCCATACACCACGGGCTTTTCCGCCTCGCTCTTGCCGGCCTCGGCGACGGGAGGCTCGGCCTTTTGCGGGACCAGGCTCTGGCAGCCCTGGAGCAGGGCGAAGGCAAGCAGCAATGCGTATGGTTTGTTCATAAGGAGGCTTAAAAAGGACTCACCGGCGGTCGGAGCATGATGACACAAGCGCGGGGGCAAACCCACCTGCGAAGGTATGAAGCTGCGCTTCGGTCATGCAGACCGCGCTGCGCGCGCGTGGTTCGTCGCAGAGCCTGCCGCGGCGCCCCGAACACAGGATTCTTGCTCTTGCTCTTGCTCTTGCTTCTAAGCGCGCGATAGTTCAGGCGCCGCAGATTGCGACTTCAGGAGGCCGAGCGAAGGGACTGCGGAGGGAGGTGACGGGCATGGATGCCCGTCAAGCGCTGAGGCCCCATGGATGGGGCCTGCAGCGCGTACTCCCGGGAGCAGGCCCGTAGCGAGGGGACCCCGGAGCGAAGCGCAGGGGCCGGATGATGGGAGCGGACGGTTTTTGTGGGCCTGCCCCGTGACAACGGACGCCAAGAAGCGATACTTACATCGCTATCTTGGAGGTTGCCATGTACCCAACCACTCGCCGCAACTACACCGATGAGTTCAAGATTCAGGCCGTTGCGCTCGCCGAAACGCTCG
>NZ_NEJR01000023.1:0-68580 GCF_002113165.1 Pseudomonas sp. B19(2017) | reverse complement strand
GGGGCAATACCTGCCTTCAGGAGCGATCGGCCTCCCCGGAAGTGCTTCTTCAGCCCGACGAGAATAACCTCTCCCGCTAGGCCAGACACAACATACAAGGAGCGGCCTTGTGTCGCGATGGGCGGCAAAGCAGCCCCATTCTCGATGTGGACAACTTCCTGGATACCTGTCCCTGTACACATCATCACCCCATCCCAAGCTCTTGTTTCCACAGGCCAAGTCTTTTCCACGGATAATGTGGAACCGCCTGTGGAAAACATGGTGGCATATCCCTCAAGCCCTTTGATACCAAGCCTTGCAGAGCTATGATCATTTTTTGATCACATCGCCCTCATGGATGATTTTCCCAAGCTTTTCAAAGCTCTGCATGCATGCGCAGAGCAACGAAGATCCTGTGGATAACTCTGTGAAAAAACCTTGGACAGACCGCTGCAGGCGGCATACCTGAAAGCCTTGCGCCAGCACCGAAAAGATATCCACCGACCATGACACGCTGAAAGGGTTCCGCGCCGTGGACAAATTGCCCCCAATCTATGGGGAAAGCCTTGTGGATAACGTGCGCATAGCTGGCGGCGAGGCCTCTGCTGCAAGGCTTTGCCGCATATGATCAAAAAATGAACAGGGCCCTCGACGGGTTGCTGCCAGCGCCCAGCGCGGGCATGCTGCAAAACTGCCGATGACAACCCACCGTGAGGAACAGAGCATGACGTCCACCGTATTCATCACTGGCGCGACTTCCGGTTTCGGTGAGGCCACTGCCCGCCGCTTCGCCGAAGCGGGCTGGAAGCTGGTGCTCACTGGCCGCCGCAAGGAGCGCCTGGACGCTCTGTGCGCCGAACTGTCGGCCAAGACCGAAGTACACGGCCTGGTGCTCGACGTGCGTGACCGCAAGGCCATGGAGCAGGCCATCGCCAATCTGCCGGCCGGCTTCGACAAGCTGCGTGGCCTGGTCAACAACGCCGGCCTGGCGCTGGGTGTGGACGCGGCGCAGAACTGCAGCCTGGACGACTGGGAAACCATGGTCGACACCAACATCAAGGGCCTGATGTACACCACCCGCCTGCTGCTGCCACGGCTGATCGCCCACGGCCGTGGGGCGTCGATCCTTAACGTAGGGTCCGTGGCGGGCAACTACCCGTACCCGGGCAGCAACGTATACGGCGGCACCAAGGCCTTCGTCGGGCAGTTCTCGCTGAGCCTGCGCTGCGACCTGCGTGGAACCGGCGTGCGGGTGAGCAACATCGAGCCGGGCCTGTGCGAAAGCGAGTTCTCGCTGGTGCGCTTCGGCGGTGACCAGGCGAAATACGATGCCACCTATGCGGGTGCGGAGCCGATCCAGCCTCAGGACATTGCCGAGACCATCTTCTGGATCCTCAACCAGCCGGCACATATCAACATCAACAGCCTCGAGCTGATGCCGGTGAGCCAGGACTGGGCCGGGTTCTCGATCGACCGGTCGGTCAAGGGCTGATCCGAGGGCCTCTTCGCGGGCATGCCCGCTCCCACAGGGATAGCGCCGCCCTTGAGGGCGGCAAAGTACCTGTGGGAGCGGGCGTGCCCGCGAATGCGTCAGCTCAGGCGCTGCAAACCTTCCAGGCAAGTCGCCAGGTGGTAGGGCGTAGTCGATGGCATGTCATGCCGGCTGACACTGCCTTCGCCGTCGCGGCACTCATACCAGCCCGCCTCACGCAGGAACCGCGCCTGCAGCGCCTGCAACTGGCCAGCGAGCTTCGCTTCTCCACCTGCACGCAGTACCAGTGCCCGCAAGTATTCCGCCTGCGCCCAGATCCGCTGGGTGGCATCCAGCACCTGGCCATCCACCTCCAGCATCGACAGCACGGCGCCATCCTTCACCCCGTACTGTTCGGCGTAGCCGAACGCCCGGTCGATGGACGCATGCAGCGGCGTGTCACGCAGCAATGGCGAGGTATGCAGCAGGTAGAACCATTCGAACTGGTGCCCCGGCTCGAACCAGTTATCCACAGTGCCACGTGGCTTTTCCAGCATCAGGCCGTATTCCGGTTCGATGAAGTGCGCCTGCAGCGCCTCGCACAGTTGCAGCAGCGATTGCCGGGCGTGCTCATCGTCACGTACTGCCAGTACTTGCAGGAAGGCTTCGGCCAGGTGCATCTGCGGGTTTTGCAGTGGGCCGCTACCCAGGTCGGCCCAGTCCTCTGCGAGGCTGGCTTCGTACAGGCCATCGTCGCGGGCGAACTGCTGGTCGATGATGTCCAGCGCAGCGTTCAGCGTGGACTCCACCAGGCTTTCACGCACCTTGCCCCAGTAGTGGGCACAGGCGAAAACGATGAAGGCGTGGGTGTACAGGTCCTTGCGCCGGTCCAGCGGCTTGCCCTGGGCGTCGATGCTGTAGAACCAGCCGCCGTGCTCGGCGTCATGGAAGTGCTTCTGCAGCGAGCGGAACAAGGCGGCCGCACGCTCGGCTGCGCCGGGTTGGCCGATGCGGCTGCTGAACAGATACAGCTGACGCGCGCAGGCCATGGCCCGGTAGCGCTGCACCGGCAATGGCTGGTGCTGGGCGTCCAGGGCCTCGTAGGGCAGGGCCATGTCGGCGTTCCAGCCCGGGCCTTGCCACAACGGCACGATGCGTTCGGCGAAGTGCTGGTTGAAGCGGGCCAGTTCGGGCAGGGTGGGGCGGGGGTCGGACATTTCGGCGCTCGTCGCTGTCGGGCAGGGCGCCATGGTAGCAGAACTGGGGTTGTGGGTAGCCTGTGCCGGCCTCTTCGCGGGCACGCCCGCTCCCACAGGCTTGAGCAATGTGGGGTACCTGTGGGAGCGGGCGTGCCCGCGAAGAGGCCAGTACAGGCGATCGATCAGCCCGGATTGCCGAGCCCTTGCCAATGCCGCGCCCCCACGAAGATGAAGCGCAACTGCTGGGTGATCTTTTCCTGCGGTGTCAGCGCCTGTGGATAACCCGCCTCGGGGCTGTCGATAAGCTCGGGCAGGGTGGCGAATACGGTCTTCACCACCAGGTCGGCCATCACCGCCAGCGCGGCGCTGTCCAGGTGCTGCCAGCGCTTCATCCGCGCCAGGTCGGTGGCCAGGTCGTCGCTGATGTCCTGGCGCAGGCGGGCAATAGCCTGGCGTACGGCCTGCGAACCGCCGTATTGCTCACGGGCGAGAAACAGGAACTGCGCGCGGTGGGCGGCGACCACGTCGAGGAAGATGCGCACCGAGGCGTCGGTGATACCGCCCAGTTCGAATTCGTTGTGGCGCACCAGGCGGATCGTCTGGCGGAAGGTAGCGTCGACCTCGGCAACCAAGGCCAGGCCCAGGGCGTCCATGTCGGAAAAATGCCGGTAAAAGCCGGTGGGCACGATGCCGGCCGTTTTTGCCACTTCGCGCAGGCTGATACTGCCGAAACCACGGCCACTCTCCATGAGCTGGCAGGCTGCATCGAGCAGGGCCTGGCGGGTCTGTAGCTTCTGTTCGGCGCGCGGCAGCATGGTGCGGGCTTCTATGGCGGTAAGGCTGGGCACTCTAGTTAAAAAAACAAAGCCCGGTCAATGGACCGGGCTCGGAGGGGAGCAAGTGTTGCGACAGAGGTTGTTGTTTTCGGCCATGGTGATCAGCTCACACGGCTGAGTTCAACCAGGCGATCGGAGCCACCTTCGGCGACCCGGCCAGTACGTTCGATCAGGCGATCGGAGCCACCTTCGGCAACGCGGCCAGTGCGTTCGATCAGGCGATCGGAGCCACCTTCGGCAACGCGGCCAGTACGTTCGATCAGGCGATCGGAGCCACCTTCGGCAACGCGGCCAGTGCGTTCGATCAGGCGATCGGAGCCACCTTCGGCAACGCGGCCAGTGCGTTCGATCAGGCGATCGGATCCACCTTCGGCAACGCGGCCAGAGCGTTCGATCAGGCGATCGGAGCCACCTTCGGCAACGCGGCCACTACGTTCGATCAGGCGATCGGAACCGCCTTCGGCAACGGTTTTCAGCGGCTGGGCGATTTCCGCAGCGCTGGAACGCGATTCGGCGGTCAGGTGTTGCTCGTCAGCTGGCAGGGCAAAAGCGTTGGCAGCCAGGATGGACAGGGTCAGGGTCAGCAGATGGCGTTTCATGATTTCGGTGCTCCTCTCGGGGGCTGGAAAGTGGGTACGGAGCAAATGCTACGCCGCGTAACGCCAGAGAGAAGTTCATACGGGTAATGGTAACAATCGACCGTATTGATAGAGGCTTTAGACGCTCTGGAAAGCACCTTCCATGCTCAATGATGGCATTTTGTCAGTCCTGCTTCCCGGGTAACAGACGCAACCTGGCGCGACGCATTGCTGAGCAAAAGGCCAGGAAAACTTCGCTATCATGGCCCCGCCGATAAAACCCCCCGGGTTTTCATCAGTCCGAGATAGTGAGTGCCACCGCTGCGCCTGTTCTGTGCCATACCGCAAGGAGAATCACGCAATGACGCGTCCCGCCAGAATCCTCGTCTGGACCTTCACCAGCCTGCTGACCCTGCTGGCGATCCTGGCGGTGGTGATCGCCACCTTCGACTGGAACCGCGTCAAGCCCCTGCTCAACGAGAAAGTCTCCGAGGCCCTGCAGCGGCCCTTCGCGATCAATGGGAACCTCGCCGTGAACTGGCGCACCGAACCTGAAGAAGGGGGCTGGCGTGGCTGGGTGCCCTGGCCGCACTTCATTGCCGAGGACCTGACCCTGGGCAACCCCGATTGGCTCAAGGAGCCGAAAATGGTCGGCCTGGAACGCGTGGCGTTCCGCCTGGCGCCGTTGCCGTTGCTGTTCCAGCAGATCAGCATCCCGCGCATCGACCTGACCAAGCCCACGGCCAGCCTCACCCGCCTGGCCGATGGCCGCGCCAACTGGGCCTTCGACTTCGGCCCCAAGGACGAAAATGCAGAGCCTTCCAGATGGCAGCTGGATATTGGCGCCATCGGCTTCGACCAGGGCAATGTCAGCTTCGATGACCAGACCCTGAAAACCAGCATGGAGGTGCAGATCGACCCGCTGGGCAAGCCGATACCCTTCAGTGACATAGTCGGCAAGGCCAGCGCCGAGAAGGCTGGTGCCGCGCAGGATTATGCCTTCGGGCTCAAGGCCCAGGGCCGCTACAAAGGCCAGCCGGTGTCCGGCACCGGCAAGATCGGCGGCCTGCTGGCCCTGCAGGACGCCAGCCAGCCATTCCCGCTGCAGGCTGACGTGCGCATCGGCGACACCCATGTGGTGCTCGCCGGCACCCTGACCGACCCGCGCAACCTCGGCGCCCTCGACCTGCGCCTGCGCCTGTCCGGCGCCAGCCTGGGCAACCTCTACCCGTTGACCGGCGTAACCTTGCCCGACACCCCGGCCTATTCCACCGACGGTCACCTCAGCGCCAACCTGCACGCGGCGCAAGGGGCGACCTTCAACTACCAGGGTTTCAACGGCAAGATCGGTGACAGCGATATCCACGGCGACCTGGCCTTCGTGGCCAGCCAGCCACGGCCCAGGCTGTCCGGCAACCTGGTGTCCAACCAGTTGCTGTTCAAGGACCTCGCGCCGCTGATCGGCGCCGACTCGAACGCCGAGCAGAAGGCCCGCGGTGGTGCCAGCAAACAGCCGGCGGGCAAGGTGTTGCCGGTGGAAGAGTTCCGCACCGAGCGCTGGCGCGCGATGGACGCCGACGTCACTTTCGCCGGCAAGCGCATCGTGCATAGCGCGCAACTGCCGTTCAACGACCTTTCGGCCCACGTGATTATGGAAGACGGCCTGCTGCGCCTGGAGCCCCTGCGTTTTGGCGTGGCTGGCGGCAACCTGGCGTCCAGGATCCGCCTGGACGGCCGCAACGTACCGTTGCAGGGGCGTGCCCGGCTGACGGCGAGGGGCTTCAAGCTCAAGCAGTTGTTCCCCTCCTTCGCGCCGATGCAGACCAGCTTCGGTGAGTTGAACGGCGATGCCGATATCACCGGCCGGGGCAACTCGGTGGCCGCCTTGCTGGGCACGGCCAATGGCGACCTGCGCATGCTGATCAACGATGGCGCCATCAGCCGTAGCCTGATGGAGATTGCCGGGCTGAACGTGGGCAACTATGTGGTCGGCAAGCTGTTTGGCGATGAGGATGTGAAGATCAATTGCGCGGCGGCTGACGTGGGCATCAAGGATGGTCTGGCGACCACGCGGCTGTTCATCTTCGATACCGAGAACGCGATCATCTACATCAACGGCACGGCCAATTTCGCCACTGAGCAGCTGGACCTGAAAATTACCCCGGAATCGAAAGGCTTGCGGCTGTTCTCGCTGCGCTCGCCGTTGTATGTGCGCGGGCCGTTCGCCAAGCCCAGCGCCGGGGTGCAGGCGGTGCCGCTGGCGTTGCGCGGAGCCGGGATGGTGGCGTTGGGCGTGGTGGCCGGGCCGGCGGCGGGGTTGCTGGCGCTGATTGCGCCTAGCAGCGGAGATGATCCGAACCAGTGCACACCGCTGCTGCAGCAGATGAAGGCGGGCAAGGCGCCGGCTGCGGTGAAAGGGCGGAAATAGCAGGGGGCTGCTTTGCAGCCCATCGCGACACAAGGCCGCTCCTACAGGGAATCGCGCAAATCTGCCGAGACGCGATGCCTCTGTAGGAGCGGCCTTGTGTCGCGATGGGGCGCGAAGCGCCCCCAGCAATTACAAGCCTTGCAACAGGTCGGACATATCGTCCGCGTGCTCTTCTTCCTGCGCGAGGATGTCTTCAAAAATCCGCCGCGTAGTCGGATCTTTATCCCCAATGTACCGAATGATCTCGCGATAGCTATCGATAGCGATCCGCTCCGCCACCAGGTCCTCCAGCACCATTTCCTTCAATGAAGTGCCGGCCACATATTGGGCATGAGACCTCTGGCTCAGGTTATCCGGGTTGAAATCCGGTTCGCCACCTAACTGCACGATCCGTTCGGCAAGCTTGTCGGCGTGTTCGGCTTCCTGGTTGGCATGCTCGAGGAACTCATCGGCAGCCACGCTGGCCTTGATGCCGCTGGCCATGAAGTAGTGGCGTTTGTAGCGCAATGTGCAAACCAGTTCAGTGGCCAGGGCTTCGTTGAGCAAGCTGATGATTTGCTCGCGATCAGCCTGGTAACCCTCGGTCACGGCCCCGTTCTCGACATGCTGGCGGGCACGTTCGCGCAGGGTTTGCACATCGGTCAGTTCAGTCGCATTCATGTTCATCTCCTGGAACATCAGGGTGGTCATGGATATGGCCTGGAAGGCTTAGGCGCCGTTGACGGCGTCGCTGTCTTCTTCGCGTTGTTTGCACGTCTTGAAGCCCTTCGCGTCCACATGGCCGGTGGCGTCGAAGCGCACGTAGTAAGGCTGCTGGTGGCCGTCGTGGTTGAGGATGTAGTCGTTGCAGGTGCCGCCATGAGGGAGATCGATGACGTTGGACGGGCTGCCACCAATGGCAATGACCTTCTGCATGGTCATGCCTTTTTCCACCTGCTTGACCAGCGGCTCGTCGCGGTAGGTGACGTAGTCCACCGGGTTTTCCGGGCGGCTGCCGCAGGCGGCGAGGGTAGCGCTTGCCAGAAGGATTGCCAGGGTCTGCTTGTACATGGTCCCGCTCCTTGCAAAGGGTCTGTGTGGTTTGGAACCGCAGCGCGTGCCGGGAGTTCGATTGCGATGGTCATCAAGGCCGCTGTAGTGTTGGCCGGTCGTCCACGGAAAGGGGCTGGGGCAATGCAGCAGGATTTGGCCACGCGATACCCGTTGGTGCTGGTACCGGGCATGCTCGGTTTTGTCCGCCTGGTGCTCTACCCCTACTGGTTCGGCATCGTGCCGGCCCTGCGCAAGGGCGGGGCGCAGGTGTTCCCGGTGCAGGTTTCGCCACTGCATTCCAGCGAGGTGCGCGGCGAGCAGTTGCTGGCGATCATCGAAGACATCTGCCAGCGTACCGGTGCGGAAAAGGTCAACCTCATCGGCCACAGCCAGGGCGCCCTGAGCGCGCGCTACGCAGCCGCCAGGCGGCCCGGGCGGGTGGCCTCGGTCACGTCGGTGGCGGGGCCCAACCAGGGTTCGGAACTGGCCGACTACCTGGCGCGCACGGCACCGGGCGATTCCCCGCAGGGGCGCATCCTGAAGGCTGTGCTGCATGGCTTGGCCGTGCTGCTGGTGTGGCTGGAAACCGGCTGGCGCCGCGACCCGCTGCCAGTGGATGTACACGCCTCGCACCAGTCGTTGACCAGCGCCGGGGTGGCGCTGTTCAACCAGGCTTATCCACAGGGGCTGCCAGGCACCTGGGGCGGGGAAGGGGCCTATGAGGTCGATGGCGTGCGCTATTACTCCTGGTCCGGCATCTTGCAGCCCGGCCTGACCGACCAGGGGCGCAACCGGTTCGACGGCAGCAGCTATTTTTGCCGCCTGTTCGCGCGCAGTTTCGTCAAGGAAAAGGGCCATTGCGACGGTATGGTCGGGCGCTTCAGTTCGCACCTGGGGCAGGTGATCGGCGACGATTACCCGCTCGACCACCTGGATATCGTCAACCAGTCGCTTGGTGCGCTGGGCAAGGGGGCCGAACCGGTGCGGCTGTTCACCGAACATGCCGCGCGGCTGAAGGCGGCAGGGCTCTAGCGACGGATCGGTGTGGTCCAGCGCTCGGCCAGCACCACGCCCGCCAGGGTCAGCAGGCCACCGACCAGGTGATAGCGGGCAAGCTGCTCGTCGAGCACCACGGCGGCGATCAGCGCCGTGACCAGCGGCAGCAGGTTGAAAAACAGCGTGGTGCGGCTGGGCCCCAGGCGTTGCACAGCCTGCATCCACACCAGGGGCGCGATCATCGAGGCCAGCACGCAGGCGTACAGCACCAGGCCGATGTTGCGGCTGTTCAGCCCGGTCTTGTCCGACAGCAGGAACAGCGGCAACAGCACGACGATGGCTACCAGCACCTGCAGGTACAGCAGCTGCATCGGCGGCAGGCGCAGCTGCCATTTCTTCAGCAGGAAGCTGTACAGCGCGTAGGCCAGTGTGGCCACGAGCATCAGCAGGTCCCCGCTGTTCAGGCCTTGTTGCAGCAGGCTGGCGGGGTGGCCGGCACTGACCACTTCAAGCACGCCGAGAAATGACACCAGTGCGCCCAGCAGAGCGCCGTAGCTCAGGCGCTGACCCAGCCAGGCGATGGACAGCGCCAGGGACATCAGTGGCATCAGCGAGAGGATGATGCCCATGTTGGTGGCGCTGGTGATGCCGGCGGCGAAGTAGGCCAGGCTCTGGTACAGCGCCATGCCCAGCACGCCCAGCACGCAAACCTTGCCCAGGTGCGGGCGAATGGCCGCCCGATTGCGCCACACGGCGGGCAGCAGGAACGGGGTGAACAGCAGCGCGGCCAGCAGCCAGCGGTAGAAGCCGATCTCGGCAGGGTGGATGGCACCGGCGGACATCTTGGTGACCACGGTGTTGCCGGCCCATATCAGGATGGCGGTCAGGGGGAACAGGTAGTTCATGAAGCGGTTTACTCGTTGGGGCTTGGATTGGGGCTGCTTTGCAGCCCTTCGCGGGCTTGCCCGCTCCCACAGGGATATCACAGGCCTGAAAGCTGGCGTGGATCCTGTGGGAGCGGGCAAGCCCGCGAAGGCCTGCGGAGCAGGCCCTCGATAGGCCTGTATTATCGATTGTCTGTTCACAAGCCTATACTTCTATCCAGACAACCCGCCCCGCAAAGCAGACAGCATGCCGCGCAATTACCTCGACATTCCCCGGTTCACCCAACTCCCGGCCCCGGTGTACTTCCGCCACGACGAGTTCGGTGCCGATACACGCAGCGCCCTGCATAGCCACACCTGGGGCCAGCTCAACTACACCGCCCACGGCGTGATGCACCTGGAGGTCGCCGGCCAGCACTTCCTGTCACCACCGCAATACGCCGTGTGGGTGCCGCCCGACACCGAGCATGGCTGCTACAACCCACAGGCCATCGTCTACCGTTCGGTCTACCTGGACCGCAGCCTGTGCGCCGCACTGCCTCAGCAACCATGCAGCCTGATGATCAGCGACATCCTCAAGGCCATCCTCGCCGACTTCGCCCGGCGCGACCTGCGGGTGGCCGAGGGCGACCGCGACCAGCGCCTGGTGCAGGTACTGCTTGACCAGCTGCTACTGGCGCCCAGCCAGGCCTGTTACCTGCCGTTTGCCCACAGCGAAGGCTTGCGCCAGGTGCTCGATGCCCTCGATGCCGAGCCGGGCGACAACCGCCCGCTAGCCGACTGGGCCGCCCGCGTGCACGTCAGCGAGCGCACCCTGGCCCGCCAGTTCCTGCGCGAACTGGGCATCAGTTTTGGCGAATGGCGCCTGCGCCTGCGTTTTCTGCGCGCCATCGAAGCACTGGAATCCGGCCAGCCGATCCAGGCCATCGCCTTCGACCTGGGCTACAGCAGCGCCTCGGCGTTCATCGCCATGTTCCAGCGCCAGGCCCGATGCACGCCCGAGCAATACCGTCGCCAGGCACGGGCAGGGCGTTGAGAATTCTTGGCTACACTCAGCTCGACCCCCGTGCATCGGGCGCGGAGCCAAGGAGACTACTCCATGAAAGTGCTGCAAATCCCCTTCCTGGTACTGGCGGTGTTGTTCAGCGCCCAAGGCTTCGCCGCCAATACCGCGCAGCAGGAAAAGATGAAAACCTGCAACGCCGACGCCACCGCCAAGGCCCTCAAGGGCGATGAGCGCAAAGCCTTCATGAGCACCTGCCTGAAGAAGGACGTGCCGCAAACCCAGCAAGAAAAGATGAAAACCTGCAACGCCGACGCCACCACCAAGGCCCTGAAGGGGGACGAGCGCAAAGCGTTCATGAGCGACTGCCTGAAGAAGAAATGACCTGCGCCTATGCCTGCAGACGTAAGGCTGGCAGACTGCGGGTCTTTCCCGTTGTCTGCCGTTGAGGCTGTATGACCTTCACCCCCCGCCAGGTCACCCTGGCCAGCTGGATCATCGTGTTTGCCGGCCTGTTGCTGGCGCTGCCCCTGAAATTGCTGCCGAGCCTGCTGGCCGGCTTGCTGGTGTTCGAGCTGGTCAACATGCTCACGCCGCGGCTGCAGCCGCTGCTCGCCGGGCAGCGCGCCCGCTGGTTGGCGGTGGCGCTGCTCGGCACGCTGGTGGTCAGCACCCTGACCCTGCTGTTTGCCGGTGCCTTCAGCTTCCTGCTGCACGAGGCGGAAAACCCCGGGGCCTCGCTGGACAAGTTCATGGCCCTGGTGGAGCGTGCCCGTGGCCAGCTGCCGCCGTTCATCGAAGGCTACCTGCCGGCCAGTGCGGCGGAGTTCAAGGTGGCCATTGGTGACTGGATCAAGAGCCACCTGAGCGACCTGCAGCTGGTGGGCAAGGGCATGGCACACATGTTCGTCACCCTGCTGATCGGCATGATCCTCGGCGCCATCGTCGCCTTGCAGCGCATCCCCGACATCTCCCGGCGCAAGCCACTGGCGGCGGCGCTGTTCGAGCGCCTGAGCCTGTTGGTGCAGGCGTTTCGCAACATCGTCTTCGCGCAGATCAAGATCTCGCTGCTCAACACTACGTTCACCGGCATCTTCCTGGCCGTGGTGCTGCCGATGTTCGACGTGCACCTGCCGCTGACCAAGACGCTGATCGTGCTGACCTTCCTTTTGGGCCTGCTGCCGGTGATCGGCAACCTGATGTCGAATACCCTGATCACCATCGTCGGCCTGTCGCTGTCGATCTGGGTGGCGGCGGCGGCGCTGGGTTACCTGATCGTCATCCACAAGGTCGAGTATTTCCTCAACGCGCGGATCGTGGGTGGGCAGATCAGTGCCAAGTCGTGGGAACTGCTGCTGGCGATGCTGGTGTTCGAGGCGGCGTTCGGGTTGCCTGGGGTGGTGGCGGGGCCGATCTACTATGCCTACCTGAAGAGTGAGCTGAAGCGGGCCGAACTGGTCTGATTCTTCAATAGCCTTTGCCGGCCCCTTCGCGGGCTTGCCCGCTCCCACAGGTTGAGGTGCGGTCCCTGTGGGAGCGGGCAAGCCCGCGAAGGGGCCGGCACAGGCTGAAGAGCGTGGCTCAGGCCACGCCGTACCGCTTGCGCGCCTCGATGGCCAGCCCGCTGCCAATGCTGCCAAAGATGTTGCCTTCCACATGCCGCGCATTCGGCAGCATCGCCGCCACGCTGTTGCGCAGTGCCGGAATCCCGCTGGAGCCGCCGGTGAAGAACACCGTGTCGACTTGCGTTTCGCTGACGCCAGCCTTGGCCAGCAGTTCGCTCACGCTACCGCGCACGCGCTCCAGCAGGCCTTCGATTGCCTCTTCGAACAGCACGCGGGTCAGTTCTGCAGTCAACTCAGGCTCGATGCGGCCGAGGTCCACATGGCGGCTCTGCTGCTCGGTCAGCTCGATCTTGCTGGCCTCCACTTCCATCGCCAGCCAGTGCCCGGCACGCTCTTCGATCAGCTTGAACAGGCGGTCGATGCCCAGCGTGTCCTCGATGTCATAGCGCATGCTGCCCAGCGCCAGCTGCGACTTCTGCGAGTACAGGGCGTTGATGGTGTGCCAGGTGGCGAGGTTCAGGTGATAGCTGGTCGGCATCAGCGCGCCGCTCTTCATGCGGCTGCCGTAGCCGAACAGTGGCATCACGCCCTGCAGGCTCAGTTGCTTGTCGAAGTCGGTACCGCCAATGTGCACGCCGCCGGTGGCGAGGATGTCGCTCTGGCGCTCGGCGACCAGATGGCGCTCGGGTGACAGACGGATCAGGGTGAAGTCCGAGGTACCACCGCCGATGTCGACGATCAGCACCAGTTCTTCGCCGCTGATGCTCGACTCGTAGTCGAAGGCTGCGGCAATCGGCTCGTACTGGAACGACACATCCTTGAAGCCGATCTTGCGCGCCACTTCGGCCAGAGTGTCCTCGGCCTCCTGGTCGGCGGCCGGGTCTTCGTCGACGAAGAACACCGGGCGGCCCAGCACCACTTGCTCGAACTCACGTCCGGCAGCCGCTTCGGCACGCTTTTTCAGCTCGCCGATGAACATGCCCAACAGGTCCTTGAACGGCAGGGCGCTGCCCAGCACGCTGGTGTCGTGCTTGATCAGCTTTGAACCCAGCAGACTTTTCAGCGAGCGCATCAGGCGGCCTTCGTAGCCTTCCAGGTACTCGTGCAGCGCCAGGCGGCCATATACCGGGCGACGCTCCTCGATGTTGAAGAACACCACCGAGGGCAAGGTGATCTTGCCGTCTTCCAGGGCAATCAGCGACTCCACGCCGGGGCGGTGCCAGCCGACCGTGGAATTTGAGGTGCCAAAGTCGATGCCCAGGGCGCGGGCCGGGGATACGTCAGACATGGGAAATGAGCTTCCGGAGGCAAAACGGCCGCGCAGTGTATGCCAGTTGGCTACAGAATCAAGACCGGTCGTCTGCCATGGCGCAAACCCAAGGCGGTCTTGAAAGGCTATGCTTGAGCCCTATCTTCTATTGCAACACGCACATTCACATTGGTGATCCATAGATGGACTTCAAAGACTATTACAAGATACTCGGCGTAGAGCCCACGGCGGACGACAAGGCAATCAAGGCCGCGTACCGCAAGCTGGCGCGCAAGTATCACCCCGACGTCAGCAAGGAGCGCGACGCCGAGGAAAAATTCAAGGAGGCCAACGAGGCCTACGAAGTGCTGGGCGACGCGCAGAAACGTGCCGAGTTCGACGAAATCCGCAAGTACGGCGGCCAACATGGCCGGCCGTTCCAGGCACCTCCGGGTTGGGAAAGCCGCGGCGGTGGCGGTGGCTTCGAAGGCGGTGATTTTTCCGACTTCTTCAGCTCGATCTTTGGTAGCCGCGGTGGCAACCCGTTCGGTGGTGCCCGGCAGCAGCAACGCAGCGCCGGCAGGCGGGGGCAGGACGTGGAGCTAGAACTGGCGGTATTCCTTGAAGAGACCCTGAGCAAGGAGTCCAAGCAGATCAGCTTCCAGGTGCCACAGACCAATGCCATGGGCCAGCGCACCGGCTTCACTACAAAGACCTTGAACGTGAAGATCCCGGCCGGGGTGACCGACGGCGAGCGCATCCGCCTCAAGGGCCAGGGCGCGCCGGGCAGTGGTGGCGGGGCCAATGGCGACCTGTTCCTGACCATTCGCATGGCACCGCACCCGCTGTTCGATGTCGAAGGTCATGACCTGATCATCACCGTGCCGCTGGCACCGTGGGAGGCCGCACTGGGCGCCAAGGTGGCCGTGCCGACCCTGGACGGCAAGATCAACCTCACCATCCGCCCCGACAGCCAGAGTGGCCAGCGCCTGCGCGTACCGGGCAAGGGCCTGGCCAACAAGCGTGGCGAGCGCGGCAACCTTTACGCGCAACTGAAAGTGGTCATGCCACCCGCATCCGACGAGTCTGCCCGCGAACTGTGGACCCAGCTTTCCGAGAAGGCTGCGTTCAACCCGAGGACACAATGGAGTAAGTGATCATGAGCAGCACCCTGATCGTTCAACTGGACATGCGTACCCTGTGTCAGGAGGCCGATATCACGGCTGACTGCGTGATCGAAATCGTCGAGCACGGCATTGTCGAACCTTCCGGGCGAACGCCGGAGGACTGGTTGTTCGACGATCAGGCGCCGTTGCTGGCCAAACGCGCGGCGAAGCTGCATCAGGAGCTGGAACTGGAGTGGGAAGGGGTGGCGCTGGCGCTGGAGCTGTTGCAGGAAGTGCAGCAGTTGCGCAGTGAGAACAGCATGCTGAGACAGCGGTTGGGCAGGTTTATCCAGATGTGAGGTTTGCAGGCCCGGCCTATTCGCGGGCTTGCCCGCTCCCACAGGTACTGCACAGGTCTGGGGAAATGTGCGATCCCTGTGGGAGCGGGCAAGCCCGCGAAGAATTTCACACAAAACCTAGCTTGGCTCCGCTCCCGGATCCAACACCAGCTGCATGAAGGTCAGATCCAGCCACCGGCCAAACTTCACCCCCACCTGCGGCATCTGCCCGGTCACCACGAAGCCCAGCCGCTCATGCAGGCGCACCGACGCTGCATTGCCGCTCTCGATGGCCGCCACCATCACATGCTTGCCACACGCGCGCGCCCGCTCGACCAGTGCCGCCATCAGCACCGGGCCCAATCCCCTGCCGCGCTGATCGCCACGGATATACACCGAATGTTCCACGGTGTTGCGAAAGCCCTCGAACGGCCGCCAGTCGCCAAACGATGCATAGCCCAGCACACCGCTCCCATCCACCGCCACCAGGATCGGGTAGCCCTGCTGTGCCCTTGCATCGAACCAGGCCAGGCGGTTAGCCAGGTCCACCGGGGTTTCGTTCCAGATCGCCGTGGTGTTGCGCACCGCGTCGTTGTAGATGTCGAGGATGCCCGGCACATCGTCAGGCAGGGCGTCGCGGATTTCATGACTCATGACAGCGTCTCGCAGGGTCGTTGCACGCAGATTAAATGGTTACCAGCCCACGCACACCCTCGGCTTGCATGTTTTCGCCACGGCCCCGCTGGATGATCTCGCCACGGGCCATCACCAGGTACTGGTCGGCCAGCTCCTCGGCGAAGTCGTAGAACTGTTCCACCAGCAGGATTGCCATGTCGCCGCGCTCGGCCAGGCGACGGATGACTGCGCCGATCTCCTTGATCACCGAAGGCTGGATACCCTCGGTGGGCTCGTCGAGGATCAGCAGGCGCGGGCGGCTGGCCAGTGCGCGGCCGATGGCCAGCTGTTGCTGCTGGCCGCCGGACAAGTCACCGCCACGGCGTTGTTTCATCTGTTCCAGCACAGGGAACAGTTCGTAGATGGAGGCCGGCACCTCCCGAGCTTCACGGGCGGGGAAGCGTGAAAGCCCCATCAGCAGGTTTTCCTCGACAGTGAGGCGCGGGAAAATCTCACGACCCTGGGGTACGTAGGCGATGCCGGCGTGGACCCGTTGCTGGGGCTTGAGGCTTGTGATCGGCTTGCCCTCCCATTCGATGTTGCCGTCGCGCGCCGGGACCAGGCCCATCAGGCAGCGCAGCAGGGTGGTCTTGCCCACGCCGTTGCGGCCCAGCAGGCAGGTGACTTCGCCGACTTTGGCTTCGAAGGACAGGCCCCGGAGGATGTGGCTGCCGCCGTAGTACTGGTGCAGGGTGTCGATCTTGAGCATGTGTGTGTTCCTGAAATTGATGCAGTGCCTGTGCCGGCCCTTTCGCGGGCTCGCCCGCTCCCACAGGTACTACACAAGGCTCGACAACCGAGGGTTTCCTGTGGGAGCGGGCAAGCCCGCGAAGAGGCCGGTACAGGCTTCAAAAATTCAAATGTCGGTCACCGGCCCAGATAGACCTCGACCACCCGCTCATCCGCCTGCACCTGCTCCAGCGAGCCTTCCGCCAGCACGCTGCCCTGGTGCAGCACGGTCACATGGTCGGCAATGCTGCCGACAAAACCCATGTCATGCTCCACCACCATCAGTGAATGCTTGCCAGCCAGCCCCTTGAACAGCTCGGCGGTGAACTCGGTCTCGGCATCGGTCATGCCCGCCACCGGCTCGTCCAGCAACAGCAATTGCGGCTCCTGCACCAGCAGCATGCCGATCTCCAGAAACTGCTTCTGCCCATGCGACAGCAAACCCGCCTGGCGTTGGGCCAGCGGCAACAGGCGCAAGGTGCCCAGCACTTCCTCGATACGCTGGCGCTGCTCACCGCCAAGGCGCGCTGCCAGGCTGGCCCACACCGACTTGTCGGTCTTCAGCGCCAGCTCAAGGTTTTCGAACACCGTCAGCGCCTCGAACACCGTGGGCTTCTGGAACTTGCGGCCTATGCCAGCCTGGGCGATCTGGTATTCGTTCATGCGGGTCAGGTCGAGAGTGTCACCGAACCAGGCCGTACCGCTGTCGGGCCGGGTCTTGCCGGTGATCACATCCATCATCGTGGTCTTGCCGGCACCGTTGGGACCGATGATGCAACGCAACTCGCCCACGCCGATGTAAAGGTTCAGCGCGTTCAGCGCCTTGAAGCCATCGAAGCTGACACTGATGTCTTCCAGGCTCAGTACCGTGCCGTGGCGGGTATCGAGGCCGGCCTTGCGGCTTTGGCCCAGGCCGATGGCGTCGCGGCCGGCGCCGAGGTTGTCGAACACCGGTTCGAGCATGAATTCCGGGTGTACCGGGGGCACGCCTCTCATGGTTGGCTCCTTTTCTTCAACAGGCCGACCACCCCCTTGGGCAGGTACAGGGTGACGAGGATGAACAACGCGCCTAGGAAGAACAGCCAGAACTCCGGGAAGGCCACGGTGAACCAGCTTTTCATGCCATTGACCAGGCCGGCGCCGAGCAGCGGGCCGATCAGCGTGCCGCGCCCGCCCAGGGCCACCCACACGGCGGCTTCGATGGAGTTGGTCGGCGACATCTCGCCAGGGTTGATGATGCCCACCTGCGGCACGTACAGCGCACCTGCCAGGCCGCACAGTACAGCGCTGAGCACCCATACCAGCAACTTGAAGCCGCGCGGGTCGTAACCACAGAACATCAGGCGGTTCTCGGCGTCGCGCACGGCGGTGAGCAAACGGCCGAACTTGCTGCGGGTAAGGCATCTGCACAGGTACAGGCTGGCCAGCAGCAGGCCGACGGTGAGCAGGAACAGCACCGCGCGGGTGCCTTGGGCGGCAATGTCGAAGCCAAGGATGGTGCGGAAGCTGGTGAAGCCGTTGTTGCCGCCAAAACCGGTTTCGTTGCGGAAGAACAGCAGCATGCCAGCGAAGGTCAGAGCCTGGGTCATGATCGAGAAGTACACGCCCTTGATCCGCGAGCGGAAGGCGAACCAGCCGAACACCAGCGCCAGCAGCCCGGGCGCCAGCACCACCAGGCACAGGGCCCAGGCGAAATGCTGGGTGCCGGCCCAGTACCACGGCAGTTCGCTCCACGACAGGAAGGTCATGAACCCCGGCAGGCCGTCACCGGCAGCCTGGCGCATCAGGTACATGCCCATGGCGTAGCCACCCAGGGCGAAGAACAGCCCGTGGCCCAGCGACAGCAGCCCGGCGTATCCCCAGACCAGGTCCAGGGCCAGGGCGACGATGGCGTAGCAGAGAATCTTGCCGACCAGGGTCAGGGTGTAGGCCGATACTTGCAGGGCGTGGTCCGCCGGCAGCAGCGACAGCAGCGGCAGGGCCACCAGCAGCAGGACGGCGATGGCGCCGATAGCCAGGGTCAGGTGTGGCCCGGCCTTTTGCGTAGCGGTGACAAGCAGTGGCTGGTTCATCAGTCGATTACCCGTCCCTTGAGGGCAAACAGGCCTTGCGGGCGTTTCTGGATGAACAGAATGATCAACGCAAGGATGAGGATCTTGCCGAGCACGGCGCCGATCTGCGGCTCCAGCAACTTGTTGGCGATGCCAAGGCCGAACGCGGCCCACAGGCTGCCGGCCAGCTGGCCGACGCCGCCGAGCACCACCACCAGGAACGAGTCGATGATGTAGCTCTGGCCGAGGTCCGGGCCGACGTTGCCGACCTGGCTCAGGGCCACGCCGCCGAGCCCGGCGATGCCCGAGCCGAGGCCGAAGGCGAGCATGTCGACGCGCCCGGTGGACACGCCGCAGCAGGCGGCCATGTTGCGGTTCTGGGTGACCGCGCGCACGTTCAGGCCCAGCCGTGTGCGGTTGAGCAGCAGCCAGGTGAGCAGTACCACGGCCAGGGCGAAGCCAATGATCACCAGACGGTTGTAAGGCAGCACCAGGTTGGGCAGCAGCTGGATGCCCCCCGACAGCCAGGCGGGGTTGCTGACTTCGACGTTCTGCGCGCCGAACAGCAAGCGGATGGCCTGGATCAGGATCAGGCTGATGCCCCAGGTCGCCAGCAAGGTTTCCAGCGGACGGCCGTACAGGTGGCGGATCACCGTGCGCTCCAGTGCCATGCCGACCCCGGCACTGACGGTGAAGGCCACGGGCAGGGCGATCAACGGGTAGAACTCTATGGCGCCGGGGGCGTAACGCTGCAGCAGTACCTGGACCATGTAGGTGCTGTAGGCGCCGAGCATCAGCATTTCACCGTGGGCCATGTTGATCACCCCGAGCAGGCCGAAGGTGATGGCCAGGCCAAGGGCCGCCAGCAGCAGGATCGACCCCAGCGACAAGCCGCTGAAGGCCTGGCCGAGCAGTTCGCCGACCAGCAGTTTGCGCTTGACCTGGGCCAGGCTGGTTTCGGCGGCGGTACGCACGCCCGGATCGCTTTCTGCGCCGGGCTGCAGCAGGGCTTCGAGGCGGGTGCGGGCCAGCGGGTCGCCGGTTTCGCCGAGCAGGCGCACTGCAGCCAGGCGCACGGCCGGCTCGCTGGCGCCCAGTTGCAGGTTGGCCAGGGCCAGGCCGAGGGCGGCGTGCACGGCGGCATCCGATTCGCTGGCGAAGCGCCGGTCGAGGAAGGCCATTTGCGCCGGTTGCGCGCTTTTCTGTAGTTGTTGGGCAGCGGCCAGGCGGATGTCGCTGTTGTCGCTGAGCAACTGGTGGCTGGCCAGGGCGTTGTCGATCAGGCCGCGCAGACGGTTGTTCAGGCGCACCTTGCGCGTGTCATCGGCGGCGATGCGGCCTTGGCGCAGGTTGTCCAGCAGCGGCAGGCGTGCCGCATCGGGTTGTGCCGCCCAGCCTTCGAGTAGTCGGGCTTGCTCGGCGGGCTTGGCGGTGAGGAAGAATTCGCCCTCGCTGGCCTGGGTTGCCAGGGGCAAGAGCAGGAGCAGGGTCAGCAGCAGTCTGAGCATGCGAGCAATCCTGGAAATCGGCGGTGGATTCTTCGCGGGCGTGCCCGCGAATGGGCTGCAAGGCAGCCCCAGTGCACTCAGTTGCCTTTCACTGCATAGTCCGGGCGTTTGTCATTACCCGGAATGAACGGGCTCCAAGGCTGTGCCCGCAGCGGTTGCTCGGTTTCCCACACCACGCTGAACTGCCCGTCATCCTGGATCTCGCCGATCATTACCGGCTTGTGCAGGTGGTGGTTGGTCTTGTCCATGGTCAGGGTAAAGCCCGACGGCGCTTCGAAGCTCTGCCCGGCCAGTGCCTCGCGAACCTTGTCGACGTCGGTAGACTTCGCCTTCTCGGCGGCCTGGGCCCACATGTGGATGCCCACGTAGGTGGCCTCCATCGGGTCGTTGGTCACCGCCTTGTCGGCGCCCGGCAGGCCCTTGGCCTTGGCGTACGCCTTCCAGTCGGCGACGAATTTCTGGTTGACCGGGTTATCCACCGACTCGAAGTAGTTCCACGCCGCCAGGTGCCCCACCAACGGCTTGGTGTCGATGCCGCGCAGCTCTTCTTCGCCCACCGAGAACGCCACCACCGGCACATCGGTGGCCCTCAGGCCCTGGTTGGCCAGCTCCTTGTAGAACGGCACGTTGGAGTCGCCATTGACTGTGGAGATGACCGCGGTCTTGCCACCGGCAGAGAACTTCTTGATGTTGGCGACGATGGTCTGGTAGTCGCTGTGGCCGAACGGTGTGTATACCTCTTCGATGTCCTTGTCAGCCACGCCCTTGCTGTGCAGGAAGGCGCGCAGGATCTTGTTGGTGGTGCGCGGGTAGACATAGTCGGTGCCCAGCAGGAAGAAGCGCTTGGCGCTGCCGCCGTCCTCGCTCATCAGGTACTCCACGGCCGGGATGGCCTGCTGGTTGGGGGCGGCGCCGGTGTAGAACACGTTCGGCGACATTTCTTCACCCTCGTACTGAACCGGGTAGAACAGCAGGCCGTTGAGCTCTTCGAACACCGGCAGCACCGACTTGCGCGACACCGAAGTCCAGCAGCCGAATACCACCGCGACCTTGTCCTGGGTCAGCAGCTGGCGGCTCTTTTCGGCGAAGAGCGGCCAGTTGGAGGCCGGATCGACCACCACCGGTTCGAGCAGCTTGCCGTTCACACCGCCCTTGGCGTTGATCTCATCGATAGTCATCAGTGCCATGTCCTTGAGCGAAGTCTCGGAAATGGCCATGGTCCCCGACAGCGAATGCAGGATGCCGACCTTGATGGTCTCGGCGGCCTGGATGCTCCAGCTCAGGCCCATTGCGGCAATCGATGCGCTGAGGGTAAGGGCCTTGATCAGACTGCGACGCTTCATGTGCTCTCTCCGCTGAGTTTTTATGTGTTGGGCAAGCGGGGAGGGGTGTTGCAAGGGGTGTGCCTAACGGCGAAAGGTGCGCAATAGAGGGGTTGTGCGAGGTGTTGGGGCGTTGGCTGGATCCAGGTTGGTGCCTGATGGATTTGTGTGCACAGGATTGGGGCTGCAAAGCAGCCCCCGAGGCCATCAGCCGTTGCGCACAGCCGTGCGCGGATGACGCTTGCTGCGCACCCCCTGGTAGGTCACCGCCAGCAGCACAAACCAGATCGGCGTCACCATCAACGCTGCGCGGGTATCGTCCTCCAGGCTCAGCAACACCAGGATGAAGGCAAAGAACACCAGGCACACGTAGCACATGAAGCGCCCGCCCGGCATCTTGTACTTCGAGGCCTGGTGCAGCGCCGCGCGGTGTTTGCGGTACTTCAGGTACGACAGCAGTATCAGCGTCCAGACGAACATGAACAGCACCGCCGAAACGGTGGTGACCAGGGTGAATGCCTCGACCACGTTCGGCACCAGGTAGATCAGCACTGCGCCCAGCAGCAGGCAGGTGCAGGAGAAGTACAGGCCGTTGGCCGGCACCGAGCGGCTCGACAGCTTCTCGAACGCCTTGGGTGCGTCACCCTCCTGGCTCAGGCCGTAGAGCATGCGGCTGGTGGAGAACACGCCGCTGTTGGCCGACGAGGCCGCCGAAGTCAGCACCACGAAGTTGATGATGCTCGCTGCCGCCGGCAGGCCGGCCAGCACGAACAGCTCCACGAACGGGCTCTTGCCCGGCACCACGTCGCGCCATGGGGTCACGGCCATGATCGCGATCAGCGCCAGTACGTAGAACACGATGATCCGCACCGGGATCGAGTTGATCGCCCGTGGCAGGGTGCGTTCCGGGTTCTTCGCTTCGGCGGCGGTGGTGCCCACCAGTTCGATGCCGACGAAGGCGAACACGGCGATCTGGAAGCCGGCGAAGAAGCCCATCAGGCCATTGGGGAACATGCCGCCGTCATTCCACAGGTTGGCCAGTTGCGCGGTGCGCCCGCTGGGCGAGGTGAAGCCGCTGATGACCATGTACAGACCGGTCGCGACCAGGCCCAGGATGGCGACGATCTTGATCAGGGCGAACCAGAACTCCATTTCACCGAACATCTTCACCGTCACCAGGTTCAGTGACAGCAGCAACCCTACGCAGGTCAGCGCCGGTATCCACTGTGGCAGTTCGGGGAACCAGAACTGCGTGTATGCTGCGATGGCGACCACGTCGGCGATGCCGGTGACCACCCAGCAGAACCAGTAGGTCCAGCCGGTGAAGTAACCCGCCCAGGGGCCGAGCAGGTCGGCGGAAAAATCGATGAACGACTTGTAGTTGAGGTTCGACAGCAGCAGTTCGCCCATGGCGCGCATGACGAAGAACAGCATGAAGCCGATGATCATGTAGACGAAGATGATCGACGGCCCGGCCAGGCTGATGGTCTTGCCCGAGCCCATGAACAGGCCGGTACCGATTGCGCCGCCGATGGCGATCAGCTGGATGTGGCGGTTGGTCAGGTTACGTTGCAGATGCTGTTCATCTGGGGCTGTGGGTGAGGTTTGCGTCATAGGCTGCATTCCCTTGGAAGGTCGGTCGTCTTGTCAGAGGTAGCCGGGTAGGCTAACACGCGCGTTCCAGGTTGGGGCGCGACAGATCGACTCGACTTTTGGGTAGCAGTGTTTGCCTGTGCCGGCCTCTTCGCGGGTGAACCCGCTCCCACAGGGACCGCTCTGCCCTCAGGCTTGGCGCAAAAACTGTGGGAGCGGGTTTACCCGCGAAAGGGCCGGCACTGACGAAGCAAGGCTCAAGCGCTGGCCAGCACCCGGCCGCGCCTGACCACCAGGCTATCCACCAGCCACATCACCACCATCGACACCCCCACCAGCGGGAACATCAACCCCAGCACCAGCATTACCCCCACCGCCGCCTTCCAGCGCGGCAGGTCATGGCGCAGCGGCGGCACACCCAGCCCGCCGGCCGGCCTGCGCTTCCACCACATCACCAGCCCGCTCACCGAACCCAGCAAGATCATCAGGCACACCAGCAGGATGATGATCTGGTTGAACACTCCGAACATCTTGCCTTCATGCAGCATCACGCCCAACTCGGTGGCGCGGGCGACCGGGCTGTAATCCTGCCAGCGCACATCGGCGAGAACCTTGCCGGTGTACTGGTCGACATGCAGGGTGGCATCGTTGCGTGGGTCGTCGGCGAACACGGCAATGGTGAACACGCCATCGGCCGTGGTCGGCAAGGTGATGCTGTAGCCTGGTTCCACCTGGCGCGCGGTAGCGATGTCTTCGACCTGCTGCAGGCTTATCTGTGGCGCTGCCGGCGCGCTCGACATCATATGATGCCCGGCATGTTCGGCATGTGCCCCGGACTGCGGCATCGGCGTGTTCTCCAACGCCCAGGGCACGGTCTGGCGGTGCGCGCTGTTCAGTTCACCCGCCTGCTGGTCGGACTTGGGCACGTCGTTCCACATGGCCGCCGGAAAGCGGTTCCACAAGTCGGCGTACTGCTTGCCCCACAGGCCGGTCCAGGTCATGCCGCTGACCAGCATCAGCAGCAACAAGGCCGAACCCCAGAAACCGGTCACCGCATGCAGGTCGCGCCAGAACAGTCGGCCGCTTGCCGACAGCCGTGGCCACAGCACGCCAGCGCCATTGCGCCCGCGTGGCCACCACAAGTACAGGCCCGACACCACCAGCACGATGCCCCAGCCTGCGGCAAGCTCCACCAGGCGGTCGCCGACCGTGCCAACCATCAGTTCGCCATGCAGGGCGCGAGCGATGGCCTGCAGGTTCTGCTTGCCGTCCTGTTCGCCAAGGACCTTGCCGCTGTAGGGATCGACGAACAAGTTCAGTTCGCGCCCTGCGTCATGCACCACGAATTGCGCGCTGCGTTCGGCGTTCAGCGGCGGCAGGTACTGGCCAACGTGGCCCTTGGGGTACGCCTTGCGCACCTCTGCCAGCAGCGTGTCTGCGCCCTGCCGGTGGTGGCCGGCTTCGACCACCATCAGCTCGCGGTACAGCAGCGGGTCGAGTTGCGGCTTGAACAGGTAGATGATCCCGGTGATCGCCAGCAGGATCATGAACGGGGCCACGAACAGCCCCGCATAGAAGTGCCAACGCCAGGCCAGGTTGTAGAAGTTGATGCGTGTTCCTCTCATGGGAACCTCCTGTTTGACCAGCAGATGGGCGCGACCTGCGCCGCGCCCGTTGTTGTTGTCAGAAGCTGAAGTCGACCTTGGTCCAGAAGGTCCTGCCTGGCTCGTTGACCGGCTGTGGATCGTTGGCCGGGTAGCCGAACCCGGCGTTCCCGGCCAGGTTCAAGTGCTCGGCGTAGGTCTTGTCGAACAGGTTGTCGACCCCCGCGCTGAGCTTGAGGTGGTTGCTCACCTTGTAGGCGCCATTGAGCGAGAACACGCCGAAGCCGGCGCTGTTGTCGTAGTCCTTGCCGACCACATTGCCCTGGTTCTCGGCTATGCGGTTCTGCGCCGCCACCAGCCGCCACAGTGCGCCGACGCTCCATGCATCGCGGCTGTAGGTCAGTCCCAGGCGGCTTTCCAGGGGCGGCATTTGCGGTAGTGCTGTGCCGTCACTGCTGTTCTTGCCCCAGGCGTAGGCCAGCGTGGCGTCGGCCTTCCAGTTTTGCGTCAGCTGGTAGGCCGCGCCCAGTTCGCCGCCCATGACGCGGGCGTCGATGTTGCGAGCCCGGGAGCTCATCCCCAGGTAGTCGAACAGGATGTAGTCGCGGATCTGCCCCACGTAGCCGGAAGCCCAGGCTTCCATGCGCTCGTCGCGGTACTGGACACCAAAGTCGAGCTGGGTGGTCTTCTCTGGCTTGATACCGTCGAAAGCATTGGCCGCACCGGGTGGTGCCAGCTTGGGCGAGAACAGCTCCCAGTAGTCGGGGAAACGCTGGGCATGACCAAGGCCGATGTACGTGGTGGCCGGGATGGCTGCCAGGTCGTGCTCGTAGCGGACAAAACCGCTGGGCAGGGTGTCGGCGCGGGTATCGCCGTTGGTGGCGCTGGTCGCACGGAAGTCGCGGGCCGAGGCGCGGTCCAGGCGGGCACCGGTAATCATGCGGTCCTCACCGCTGACGTACCAGGTCAGCTCGCCGAAGGCACCGTAGTTGTGAAAGTCGGCGTCCTTGGTCCAGGCCTGGCCCTTGTGCGCGTCCACGCCCATGCCGCCGCGCTTGCGATGTTCGTTGGTCTGCGCGTCGATGCCGCCGATCAGTTGCACGTCGGCCCAGCGCCAGGTGGCCTTGATGCGTGCCCCCATGGTGCGGCGGTCAACGTTGCTGACCATTGGCATGCCCATCATGCCGCTGCCCGAAGGCGTGCGCAGGCTGTAGTTGTCCATCACGTGGTCGGCGTAGTTGTAGTAGACCTGCGCCTCGACCTTGTCGAGCACCTCGCCGAGGTTGGACTTTTCGAAACGCAGGCCCAGGCTTTCGCGCTTGAACTGCGAGCCATCCATGCCGCGCCCGGCATAGCGGGCCTCGCCATCGCCCTTGCCGGCGGTGAGTTCCAGCAGGGTGTCCTGGTCGGGCGTCCAGCCGAGGGCGACATCGCCGTTCCATTTGTCCCAGCGTGACGGCACGGTGTTGTCATCGCCGTCGTGGTAGTCATCCGAGCGCGACTGGTTGCCGACGAAGCGGGCGTAGGCCTTGTCGTTGCCGGCGGCGGTGTCCAGCACCTTGTCGAAGCGGCCGTTGGAGCCGGCCAACAGGCTGGCATTGACGCGGCTGCCGAGGGTGCCGAACTTTTCCGGTTCACGCTCGAAGAGGATGGTGCCTGCCGAGCCGCCCGGGCCCCAGATCACGCTTTGCGGGCCTTTGATCACGGTCAGGCGGTCGTAGGTTTCCGGTGAAATGTACGAGGTGGGGGCGTCCATGCGGTTAGGGCAGGCGCCCAGCATCAGGCCACCATTGGTGAGGATGTTCAGGCGCGAGCCGAACATGCCGCGCAGTACCGGGTCGCCGTTGGTGCCGCCGGCGCGAATGGCCGAGAAGCCGGGGATGGTCTTCAGGTAGTCGGCGCCGTCGCTGGCCGGCACCGGCTGGCGTGGGTCTTTCGGGTTGGTGACCACGGTCAGCGGCGAGCTCGGGGCCACGGCGGTGATCACCGTCGGGCTCAGCTCGGGAGCTTCGTGTGCATGGCCTTCATGGCCAGGGTCGGCGGCCAGGGCCACAGGCGCTAGCAGCGAGCCGCACACGGCGGCAATGGTCCCACGCAGGGACAAGGCAAAAACAGGGGTGCAGCCGGACATAATGATTCCAGTCGATCAGTCATGAGTCAGCGCGAAGCCTCCTGGCTCCGTGCGCAAAATGTGGGTTCAGACGTTGATCGAGGAAGGCGGGGCGCGGCTGCGCGCGCCGGGGAATACAGCCTGCCGGGCATGGCCCTGGCGCGTGGGGGCGAACAGGTGGGTGGTGGGGACGACGCTGCCGGCGCTGAGTGGGCTGAGGGCCTGGGGCAGGGCCGGGCAGTTGAACAACAGGCTGCAGTAACCGCACTTTTCCCACATCACATGCAGTTGACCATCGCCAGCCTGGCCGTGATGGGTGTCGCCGCCATGCTGATGGGCAGTTGCCATCGGCATGTCCATCGGCATGCTCATGCCGGCGTGGTGGTCCATCGGCATCGACTGGGAAATCAGCGGGCCGATGAAGATCATCCACATGGCGAACAGGCTCAGCCATCCGCCACCGGCGCGCCTGCGGTCAGGGCGGGTGGTACGGCTGATGCTGTTGCGCGGCAGGCTCATGACGAGTGCCTTTCAGCGGGGATCAGTGCGCGTGTTGGTGGGCTTGCGCCTGGTCCGTCGGTGCCTGCTTCTGCACGGCCACCTCGACGGTGATATTGCCGGCCTTTTCGAAGTGCAGGGTCAACGGGAAGCGCTTGCCATCGCTGAGCAGGCTGCGGTCCTTGGGCTGCATCAGCATCACATGGTAGGCGCTGGGGGCGAAGATCAGGTCCTTGCCGGCCGGTACCACCACGCTGGGCACCTGCTGCATCTTCATGGCACCGCTGGCGCTCATGGCATGCTCGTGCAGTTGCGCGTCATCGCTGATGGGGCTGTCGACGCTGAGCAGGCGGTCGTCGGCCTGACCGTTGTTGTGCACCACGAAATACGCCGCGACGTTGGGTGCGTTGGGGGGCAGCTGCAGTGACCAGGGGTGGGCGATGTGCAGGTCACCCACGCTGTATTCGTGGGCATTGGCAAAGGCGCCGGGCAGCAGCAGGGCGGCCATGACGAGGGCGTGCTTGAGCATGGTGAATCTCCGTTTCTGTTCAGGTTCAGGCAGACAGCGTGATGAACTCAGGCCAGCGGAGAGGCACGGGGGTTGAGCGCCGGCCAGAGTTGGCGCGGCGTGGCGTGGTAGTCGGCGGGTGGCGGCAGCAGCCCGGCCAGCAGTATTGGCGGGTTGTGCAGCTGCGGCGGGTAGCCGGGCAAGGCCAGCAGTGGCGCGGCACCGGAACAGCACCAGCAATTCATCATGCTGGCGCTGTCGTCGCTTTGCGGGCCGAGGTCGATCTTGGCCAAGGCCTGGACGTCAGCCTTGGCCTTGTTGGCCATGCTGGAACAGAAGGCCCCCCACAGCAGCTGCTCGGCCGGGCCCTTGGGCGTGGCAGAGGACAGCGGCATGGCCAGCAGGTTGAACAGCACTGCAAGGCAGGCTATCCAGGCGATGTGCCGACGTGGGGGCATGGAGAGATCCGGTCAGGAATCGTGGTGGGTATTGTAAGGCCGAGTATAGGTAAAAATGGCGGGGTGCGGTGAAGTGACGCAGGTGGGTAGTTGAAGCGGTGTCGCCTGCTTCGCGGGCTCGCCCGCTCCCACAGGATTACCTACAGCCTTGAGAGCGGTGGTGTACCTGTGGGAGCGGGCAAGCCCGCGAAGAAGGCCAAACCAATCTCAAGCCTTGCTACGCCCCATCAACCCCCGCACGGTCTCCTGCAGGTCTGCCGGCAACACCACCACCTTGGCGTTGCTGCTGCCCGCCAGGTTCTCCATCGCCCCTACATAGCGCTCGCCCAGCAGGTACATTGCCGGCACGGTCTCGTTGCCGACCGCGTCCTTGACCAGCGAAATCGCCCGCGCCGAGGCTTCGGCCAGGCTGATCTGCGCTTCGGCATCCAGCCTGGCAGCCTGCAAGCGGGCTTCTGCTTCCAGGATCGCCGCCTGCTTGGCCCCTTCGGCACGGGTCACGTCGGCCTTGCGCTCGCGCTCGGCAGCCGCCTGGCGCTCCATGGCCAGTTGCATGTTCTCCGAAGGCTTGATGTCCTGGATTTCCACCGAGCGCACGGTCACGCCCCAGTCTTCGGTCTGCTCGGACATCGCCTCGCGCAGGCGCGCCTTGATCTGCTCGCGGCTGGACAGCGCTTCGTCCAGGTCCATGGCACCGACGATGGCGCGCAGCGAGGTCATGGTCAGGCTGGTGACGGCGAACGAGAAGTCCTGCACGCCATAGGAGGCCTTCTGCGGGTCGACCACCTTGGCGAAGCACAGGGCGTTGGCAACGATCACCGCGTTGTCCCGGGTGATGATTTCCTGCTGCTGGACATCGAGGATGATGTCCTTGGTCGGCAGGCGGTAGGCGACCACGTCCATGTACGGGATGACGATGTTCAGGCCGGGCTTGAGGGTGCTCTGGTAGCGACCCAGGCGCTCGACGACCCATTCCTCGCCCTGGGGCACGATGCGTACCCCCTTGAACACGGTGATCAGGACGAACAGGGCGATGGCGATGACGACGATGAGGCTGGTCATGATGCGAAATTCCTTTTAGTGCGGATTCAGGCCCGAATGACCCGGGCGGTGTTCCCTTCGATGGCGGTCAGGCGTACCCGCTCGCCGGCCGCGATCTCGCTGTTGGCGATGCAGGTCCATTCCTCGTTGCCGAGGATCGGCTTCTGGAAGCGCACGCGGCCTTTCTGGAACTCCGAAACGCCAGCGGTCAGCAGCCCCACTTCACCGATCACGCTTTCGGCGGTCCAGCGCACGTCGGGCTGCTTGCGCCGGAACAGCTTGAACCACAGTGCAGTGGTGACTGACGACATCAGCACCCATAGCAGTACCTGCATATCCAGTTGCAGGCTGGGGGCGGCCAGCGAAATGAGTGACACCAGCACGGCGCCGATGCCGAACCAGAGGATGAAGAACGTCGGCAGGACCAGTTCGAGCAGCATCAGCGCGATGCCGAACACCAGCCAGATCCACCATTGCATTTCCATATGGGTAGCGCCTTCCGGGGGGGAGTGCCGAGTTTAAGGTAGCAGGGCGGCACAGGGCCACTTCATGGTTTGAAAGAAAAGTCCGAAATCACTGTAGGCGACCCCTGTGGGAGCGGGCGTGCCCGCGAAAAATACGACTCGGTGCATGGCACCGGCTTCGCCGGTGTTCGCGGGCGTGCCCGCTCCCACAGGGGGGCGGCGGCGTGCTTGCGACATTGCTATTGCAGGTCGAGTGCCGCAGCCAGGTCGGCTGGCGAGTCGAATGCCCGGTCCACATCCGGCAAAGCCGGCCGCTTCAGAACCAGCACAGGTATCCCCAGCTCCCGCGCCACCTCCAGCTTTGGCTCGGTTGCCACGCTGCCGCTGTTCTTGCTGATCAGCACATCGATCTTGCGGCGCAGGAACAACGCCCGCTCATCCTCGATCTGGAACGGCCCCCGCGCACCAATCACTTCGCAGCGATCATTGCCAGGGCATGCCTCCAGCGCACGCAAGGTCCAGAATTGCTCCGGTGGTATCTCGTCCAGATGTTGCAGCGGCTCACGCCCCAGCGTGAACAAAGGCCTGCGGAACGGTTTGAGTGCCTCGATCAACCCGGCCCAGTCCTCGACCTCGCGCCAGTCGTCCCCGGCTTGGGCCTGCCAGGCCGGGCGGCGCAAGGCCCAGCACGGGATACCGGCCATGCGTGCGGCGTTGGCAGCATTGCTACTGATTTGCGCGGCATAGGGATGGGTGGCATCGATCAGCAACGTGATGCCTGCCTCGTGAAGGTAGTTGGCCAACCCCTCGGCGCCGCCAAAGCCGCCGACCCGAACCTGGCATTGCAGGTCCTGCGGCACCCGGCCGACGCCCGCCAGGCTGTAGACGTGCTGCGGGCCCAAACGGCGAGCGAGGGCCAGGGCTTCAGTGACGCCGCCCAGCAGCAGGATACGCCCGTTCATTGCACACCCGCCCGGCCGACGATGCCACCCTGGCGGTCGATGGCGAACACCTCAACCTGCACCTGCGCCGGCACCACACTGCAGGCGAAGGCCAGGGCGTGGGCGCACACCGCGTCACCCAACGGTATGCCGGCTGCATGGGCCAGTGCCAGGGCCTTCTGGCTGGTGTTGGCAGCTATGATCGATGCCTGCAGCGCCTCGTCGGCGCCGATGTCCGCTGCCCAGCCGGCCAGTTGCGGCAGGTCGATGCTGGAATGACGGCTGTGCAGGTCCATGTGCCCGGCGGCCAGCTTGCTGATCTTGCCAAAGCCGCCGCACAGGGTCAGGCGTGGCACCGGCACCTTGCGCAGGTGCTTGAGCACCGCACCGACGAAATCGCCCATTTCGATCAGGGCGATTTCCGGCAGGCCGTAGACCCGGCGCATGGTGTCCTCGCTGGCGTTGCCGGTACACGCGGCGATGTGCGTGTAACCATTGGTGTGGGCGACGTCGATGCCCTGGTGAATCGAGGCGATGTAGGCCGCGCAGGAAAACGGCCGGACGATGCCGCTGGTGCCGAGGATCGACAGCCCGCCGAGGATGCCCAGGCGCGGGTTCATGGTCTTCAGGGCCAGTTGCTCGCCGCCCTGCACATTGACCGTGACCTCGAAACCGCCTGAGTAGCCGTATTCGTCCGCCAGGCGTTGCAGATGTTCACTGATCATGCGCCTTGGTACCGGGTTGATAGCCGGCTCACCCACCGCCAGCACCAGCCCCGGTCGGGTCACGGTGCCGACGCCAGTGCCGGCGACAAAACGGATGCCCGGTTCGGCCAACAGGCGCACCTGGCTGTAGAGCAGGGCACCGTGGGTCACGTCCGGGTCGTCGCCGGCATCCTTGAGCGTGCCCGCTTCGGCACCTTGGTCGAAGAGGCGGCAGAACTCCAGGCGCATCTGCACCACCTTGCCCTTGGGCAGGGTGATGCTGACGGCGTCGCTGCTCTCGCCGCCCAGTAGCAGGCGTGCTGCCGCCAGGCTGGTGGCGGTCGCGCAACTGCCGGTTGTCAGGCCGCTGCGCAGGGGAGCGGGTTGTTCGCGGGTTTCTTCACGCATCGGCGGGTTTCACCACATCCAGCAAGGTGATCGGCAGCGCCTGGCGCCAAGTGTCGAACGCCCCCAATGGCTGCGCATGGGCGATGTGGATGCGGGTCAGCTCGCCACCGTGGCGTTCACGGAAATGCGCCAGGGCCAGTTCGCTTTGCAGGGTAACGGCGTTGGCTACCAGTCGGCCGCCGGGGCGCAGGCTTGCCCAGCACAGATCGAGCACACCTTCGCGGGTTACACCGCCACCTATGAAGATCGCATCGGGTTGCTCCAGGCCCTGCAGCGCCGCAGGCGCCTTGCCGCGGACCAGTTGCAGGCCGGGTACACCCAACGCATCGCGGTTGTGTTCGATGAAGCCCTGGCGGCCTTCGTCGGCCTCGATGGCCAAGGCGCGGCAGGCCGGGTGGGCACGCATCCATTCGATGCCGATCGAGCCGCAGCCGGCGCCCACGTCCCACAGCAGCTCGCCGGGCTGTGGTGCCAGGCGCGCCAGGGTAATGGCGCGGACATCGCGTTTGGTCAGCTGGCCGTCATGCCGGAAGGCGCTGTCCGGTAGCCCGGCCAGCCGGTGCAGGCGCGGGGCGTCGGCTGCGGCCTGGCACTGGATGGCTACCAGGTTGAGGGCGGCGACTTCTCGGTGTGGCCAATCCTGGGCGGTGCCGGCCAACTCGCGCTCCTGTTCGCCACCCAGGTGCTCGAATACCCGCAGGCGGCTTGGCCCGAAGCCACGCTCGCGCAGCAGCGCGGCAATCGCCGCCGGACTGTCGCCATCGTTGCTCAGCACCAGCAGGTGCATGCCGCTGTACAGGTGGGCATTGAGCGCTGCCAGGGGGCGAGCGACCAGAGACACCACCTGCAGGTCCTGCAGCGGCCAGCCCAGGCGGGCAGCGGCCAGGGCGCAGGAGGAGGGCATCGACAACACGCGCATTTCAGCGGCGGGCAGCTGGCGCGCCAGACTGGCACCGACGCCGTAGAACATCGGGTCGCCGCTGGCCAGCACGCACACCGGCTCGCCGCGCAGGGCCAGCACCGGGGCCAGGGAGAACGGGCTTGGCCAATCCAGCCGTTCGCCAGCCACGCAGCGTGGCAGCAAAGCCAGCTGGCGCGGGCTGCCGAAGATCCGCGCAGCGCCCAGCAGCGCGCGCCGGGCCTGCTTGCCCAGGCCGCTGAAGCCGTCTTCGCCGATACCTACTATTGTCAGCCAGGGTGCCATACATTCGTTCCGTCTTTTTTGGGGCCGCTGCACGCCCCTTCGCGGGCTCGCCCGCTCCCACAGGTACAGCGCAGCCGTTGAGTGGCGCGGTGATTCTGTGGGAGCGGGCGAGCCCGCGAAGAAGGCGGCGCGGTCCTGAATTTCTACTCGATCACCGAGGATGCTCGACCACCGGCTTTTCATGCCGCCGGACAAAGCAGGCATAATACCGCGCCTTCTACACTCAAGCGCATTTTCACAGATTGCCGGACACCCCTTTGACCCAGGCCCATGCCTCCCATGTATCGCCCCGTCCCTCGGCTTGCCCGGGGTTGTGGCGTATCGTCAGTGCCCGTGATGGCGGTATATGCCGCATCAAGCTGCCGGGCGGCCTGCTGCTGGCCGAGCAGGCCGACGCGGTGGCGGCGGCTGCCGAGCGTTTCGCCGGTGGCGTAATCGAGGCCACCAACCGCAGTAACCTGCAGATTCGCGGCATTGGTGGCGAGCACCGCAGCCTGGTCGAGACACTGCTCGCTGCCGGCCTGGGTCCACGTGATGCCGCCGGTGACGATGTGCGCAACCTGATGCTCAGCCCGCTGGCCGGGCATGACCCGGCGATGCTGCTGGACGCTCGGCCACTGGCCGGGCAGATCCTCGATCTGCTGGAAGCCAACCCGCGTTTTCATCAGCTGTCGGCCAAGTTCGCCGTGCAGCTGGATGCCGGCGAAAACCTGGCCATGCTCGAGCACCCCCATGACCTGTGGCTGTCGGCCATGCGCCTGGAGCAGCGGACCTGGCTGGCGTTTGGCCTGGCGGGTTGCCCGGCAGATGGGCAGGTGCTCGGCGCGGTGCCGGCGGACCAAGGCCTGGCCCTGGTGCGTGCTGTGCTGGAGCGCTTCCTCGACCTGGCGACCCCGGCACAGTCGCGCATGCGCCAGTTGCTCGAGGTGTGTTCGGCAACCGATTTCATCGACGGGCTCGGCCTGGCCATCCGCCGCGATGCCGCCGTGCTCGCGTGGCGGCGTGAACCGCGCAGCGTCTCGTGGCTGGGCGTTCTGCCCCAGGCCCAGGGCGTTGCCTTGGGCGTTACCCCGCCGCAGGGGCGCCTGACCCCGGCCATGTTGCGTGGCGCCGCGCGTATTGCCCGTGAACGGGGCGATGGCAGCCTGCGCCTGAGCCCTTGGCAAAGCCTGGTGCTGACCAACCTGCAAGCGCAACACATCGACCACGCCCAGGCCGAGTTGTCCGCCTTGGGCCTGCTGTGCCACGACCGTGAACCGCTGGCGCGCATCAGTGCCTGCACCGGTGCCAGCGGCTGTGCCAAGGCCCTGGGCGAGACCAAGGCCGATGCCGTCACTCTGGCCGCACTGCTCGGGCCTGGCATACCCGGCAGCGTGCACTTGTCTGGTTGCCCCCGATCCTGCGCGGTGGCCCATGTTGCCCCGGCCACCCTGCTGGCCCGCGCGCCGGGCCGTTACGACCTGTACCTGCGTGATGCGCGCCAGCCGGGCTTTGGTGCCCTGCGCGCCACCGACCTTACCTTGAATGAAGCAGGCGCCATGCTCGACCTGCCGACGGAGCACCTTGATGATTGACTACATCCGCGATGGTCAGGAGATCTATCGCAACTCCTTCCGGATCATCCGCGAGGAAGCCCGACTCGAGCGGATCCCCGCAGACCTCGAGAAGCTCGCCGTGCGCGTGATCCACGCCTGTGGCATGGTCGACGCCATCGATGGCCTGCAGTTCTCCGAAGGCGCCGGCCGGGCCGGGCGCGAGGCCCTGCTGAATGGCGCGCCTATCCTGTGCGATGCGCACATGGTCGCCGAAGGCATCACCCGCGCCCGCCTGCCCGCCGACAACAAGGTCATCTGCACCCTGCGCGACCCGAGCGTGCCGGGCCTGGCGAAAGACGCCGGCAACACCCGCTCCGCCGTAGCCCTGGAGCTTTGGCGGCCGTATCTGGAAGGCAGTGTGGTGGTGATCGGCAACGCCCCTACCGCGCTGTTCTACCTGCTGGAAATGCTCGACGCCGGCGCGCCAAAGCCGGCGCTGATCCTCGGTTTCCCGGTCGGTTTCGTCGGTGCCGCCGAGTCCAAGGCCATGCTCGCCGCCGACAGCCGTGGCGTGCCGTTCGTGATCATGCAGGGCCGCCTGGGCGGCAGCGCGATGGCCGCCGCCGCGGTCAACGCCCTGGCCACGGAGGTGGAATGATGACGCCGCGTGGACGACTGCTAGGCCTGGGCGTGGGCCCTGGCGACCCTGAACTGATTACCCTCAAGGCCCTGCGCCTGCTGCGTGAAGCGCCGGTGGTCGGCTATTTCGTGGCCAAGGGCAAGCGCGGCAATGCCTTCGGCATCATCGAGGCGCACCTGCAGCCCGAGCAGACCTTGCTGCCGCTGGTTTACCCGGTCACCACCGAAGCGCTGCCAGCACCGTTGTCCTACGAACAGGTGATCAGCGACTTCTACGACGAGGCCAGCGTGCAGGTAGCCGAGCACCTGGATGCCGGCCGCGACGTAGCGGTGATCTGTGAAGGCGACCCGTTCTTTTACGGTTCCTATATGTACCTGCACGACCGCCTGGCGCAGCGCTACGAGGCCGAAGTGATCCCCGGCGTCTGCTCGATGCTCGGTGGCGCCTCGGTCCTGGGCGCCCCGCTGGTGTACCGCAACCAGAGCCTGTCGGTGCTGTCTGGCGTGTTGCCGGCCGAGGAGCTCAAGCGTCGCCTGGCCGACGCCGACGCGGCGGTGATCATGAAACTTGGCCGCAACTTCCCCAAGGTGCGTGAAGTGCTGACCGAACTGGGCCTGGACGGGCGCGCGCTGTATGTGGAGCGGGCAACCATGGCCAACCAGAAGATCGTGCCGCTGGATCAGGTCGACCCACAGTCGTCACCGTACTTTTCACTGATCATCGTGCCGGGTGAAAAATGGCAGGGCTGAACATGCACCAGGCACCGGCGATCGTCATCCTTGGCCAGGGCAGCCTGGCCACGGCGCAGCGTATCCAGCAGTGTTATCCACAAGCATCGATCCATGGCCTGGAAGGCCGGGTCGAGGGGGCCGACCTTCGCTACACCGCGTTCGGCGATACCCTGCGTGGGCTGTACCTGCAGAACACGCCGATCATCGCCCTGTGCGCGGCGGGTATCGTCATCCGCAGCCTGGCCAGCCTGCTCAGCGAGAAGGGTGTCGAGCCACCGGTACTGGCCGTGGCCGAAGACGGCAGTGCCGTAGTGCCGTTGCTGGGTGGCCTTGGCGGTGTGAACGTGATGGCGCGCGAAATCGCCGAGGCATTGGGCGTTGCCGCTGCCATCACCACCAGTGGCGAGCTGCGTTTCGGCACCTGCCTGCTGAACCCGCCGCAAGGCTATGCGCTGGCGGATATCGAGCAAGGCAAGCGCTTTGTCTCCGACCTGCTGGCTGGCGAGACGGTGCGCATCGAAGGGGACGCGCCGTGGCTGCAGCAGGCGCAGTTGCCTGCCAGTGAGGCGGCCCGGCGTATCATCCATGTGGGGCACCAGGCGCGCCCGGCCAGCCGCGATGAGTTGCTGATCCACCCGCGTTCGGTGGTAGTGGGTGTTGCCGGCGGCAGCCTGGCCAGTATCCGTGCGGCATTGCAGCAGGCCGGCATCGCCGAGCCGGCAGTGGCCTGCCTGCTGGCCGACGAGCAAGCCATGGCCGATAGTGCACTGCACGAGGCGGCACAGGCTTTGGGTGTTGCCTTGCGCTTTGCTGCGCGACCGCGTGATCTGGCCGGCATGGTTGCTGCGGCATTGCCCGCAGCGCAACTGATCGAGGTGGCTGAGGTGGTCATCGCAGTGGCGCCTGCCCCGGTCGAGGTGGCGCAGGTTGGCCGTCGTCGCGGTCGCCTGGCAGTCATCGGCCTGGGGCCGGGGGCAGCGGAGCTGATGGTGCCGGCGGTCAAGGCCGAACTCGCACGGGCCGAGGATGTGCTCGGTTACGAAACCTACGTGCGCATGGCTGGCCCGTTCCGTGACGACCAGGTGCTGCATTGCACCGACAACCGTGAAGAAATGCAGCGTGCCCGGCATGCCTTCGAACTGGCGGCCCAGGGGCGCTCGGTGGTGGTGGTCTCGTCGGGCGACCCGGGTGTGTTCGCCATGGCGGCTGCGGTACTTGAAGCGCTGCACGCGTCCGATGACCCGGTCTGGCACCGGGTGGATCTCGAGATCCTGCCGGGGGTGTCGGCCTCGCTGGCAACGGCCGCCCAGGCGGGCGCGCCGCTGGGGCATGACTTCTGCGTAATGTCGCTGTCGGACAACCTCAAACCGTGGTCGATCATTGAAAAGCGCCTGGACCTGGCGGCCCAGGCCGACCTGGTGCTGGCGTTCTACAACCCGATTTCCAAGGCCAGGCCGCACCAGCTTGGGGCAGCACTGGAGGTCGTGCGTCGGCATCGCGAGGGGAACACGCCTGTAGTCCTTGGCCGTGATATCGGTAGGCCGGGGCAGACGCTAAAGGTAGTTACCTTGGCCGAACTGCTGCCGGAAATGGTCGACATGCGCACCATGGTGTTGGTGGGCTCCTCGACAACCTGCGTATTTCCTCGCCTGGCGGGCGGGGTGTGGGCCTACACCCCACGTTGGTATCCCTCGGCTTCCTGAATACTCCGGAAAGGCTTCAGCGCTTTGCGTATCGGTCGCGCTGGCTAAGGTGGCTGCCCCTGAATCACGGGGCAACCATCGAGGAGTTTCCAGATGTCCGAAATAGCACAAGGCACCACCACCAACGATTCCGCCATCCTGGTCGAAGGCAACCTGCTGGCCTGCGGCGCTGGCATGTCTGCGCAAAGCCGTCACGATGTGAAAAATGCCTTCCACTTCGCCACGTTGGTGGCCGACAAAGCCTTCGATGCCGAAAAGCAGAGCAGGGAGTGGTACGACAAATTCGTCGATGTCATGCGTGATCTCGGCTTTACCATCCCCCGTCGCAGCTTCGAGCTGGAAACTTCGGCCGAGCTGTCTGTCACCGTAGGCGCTGTCGCTATCCGCGCGATAGGGGCTGCTGGCAATGCCATGCTGGGCGGCACGGTGCTGGGTGACCTGGCGAAGACCGCTTTCGACAAACTGACCACCGTCGAGAATGACGCCAAGGTGCTTGACCACAAGCGCAAGAACAAGGCCAGGGGCATGGTCGGCCTGGCCGCCTGTATCGAAACCGAAAACAACGATGTGGTGATGGTGGTGAGCTGCATCCAGGCCAGTGCGCCGCAACTGGACGACGACGTGCTGGGCATCCAGTGGAAGCTGGACAAGACCCACTACTACGCCGGCACCGCAGTGCTCACGCTCAATACCTTCGTCTACGACAAAATCCGCGAAACCGTGGAAAACAAACTCGGCGTGCGCAGTGTCGAGAACGTTCTCCAGTACGACATCTGATTGCAGGGCGGCGTTGTTGCAACGCCGCCTTGTTCGTTTCTTCGTGACGAGGCAACGCAATGGATAGAACAGTTGAACAACTGATGTTGATTGGCGGAACGGCATTACTGTATCCCGCGGGTACCGGCCAGATTCAACGTCAGGCCGCCTTTGACTCGATACTTTACGCACAGTTGTTGGCCAACAAGAACGCTGGGTCTCGCTTTGAAAACTACGAAGGCTGGTACGCAGCCTACCGAGATGCATACCGCCAACTGGGCTGGATCAAGCTGGCCAGTACGCATGACCTCAAACAGCTGGGGCAACCCGTGCGCAGCGCGCAGATTCAGCCACTTGAGGCATGGCTGAAAATACGCTCGATTCACCACGAGGCCGTACTGGGGGCTGTAAAGGCGGGCCTGAACCGGTCAGTTGCAGGTTTTCACCACTTGCTGAAGTTCAGCGCGCAGGACCAGGCGCAGCGTTCGCAATTGGTGGTCGAGCTTGGCCTGCTCAAGCCGGGGCCGGCGCTCGACCTTTGCAGCATCACGCTGCAGACAGACAAGCCGATCTCGGGCATCTCGCTGGACATATTGCTGCGCGAACAGCTTCTTCAGGGTGAAGCCGAGTTCAATGGGCTTTCTCTGGTGCTGGATAACGGGCGCTTCCAGCACCAGCGTGAGGAACTGCAGGCGTTGATGAAAACCAAGGATGCCCAAGGGGAATACCGGTTCGACCCCCACGCACTGTCAACAGGAGCTGATCATGAGTGAAGCCACATCTGCCGTGATCGGCGCGGGAATCGTTTCGTTCCTGCCGGGTATTTCTGCGGGGCACAGGGACAAGGTGAAACTGGCCCTGGCGATGGCCGAGCGTTCCACCGAGGCGGCGTACAGGGAAGGGCTGATCAAGGACTGGTTTGCCTACTACCGCAACCAGCTCAGGTACATGGGCTGGGACGCTGTTTCTGCCGAACAGGTGCATTGGCCAGACGAGCAGCGTGCCAGGCAAGCCGACCAGGTGCTGGAGACCATTGCCGCAACCGCTGGTGAGCACTTTGCTTCGGTAATCAGTATTTCAATGCACAAACTGCTAGCCAACCCGGCGCCTTTGCGAGAGCTGGAGCGGCGTGCCTACGAACGCCAGCACTTCCAGTTACTGCCCTGTGCGCCGGCCGGCGCCAACCGGGTTGATATGGTGCTTTATCATGAAATGGACGCGCGCTCGGCATTCAGTGCGGGCTTTATCAGCCACAAGCGCAGCCACCGGAACGTGCGTGCGGAGTTGGTACGCTTCAACCTCCTGGCATTCGAACACAGCTTTTTGCCCAAGGTGCAGGATCGCGTCGTGCAGGTTTCCTTGCAGCGCATTCTGGACTACGGCCTCTAGGGTGCCAGGTAGCCTTTGATACCGGTAAAGATGATTTGCGCAGCCAGGGCGCAGACGAACAGCCCCATCAGCCGGCTGACGATTTGCAGGCCCTGGTCGCCGAGAATGCGCTCGATACGGTGAGAGAGGTACAGCACCAGGCCCACGCTGAAGCTGGCCAGGGCGATGCTGATGATGGCCAGCAGCTTGTCATCCCAGTGTGGATGGCCCACGCCCATCACCAGCAGAGCGCCGATGGTACCCGGGCCGACGGTAAGCGGGATGGTCAGTGGCACGATGGTGACGTCTTGTTGCACGTTGTCGGCCTGTACCGCGGACTTGCCCTGGGCCATGCCCAATGCCGAGATGAACAGCACGCTACCTGCGCCGATGCGGAAGGCGTCGGCGGTGATGCCGAAGATGCCGAAGATCGCCCGCCCGAACAGGTACAGCAGGACACTGGCGACGAGCGCGGCGATGGCCACCTTCCAGGCCAGCTGCTTGCGCTCTTTGCTGGAGTGGCCGCGGGTCAGGCTGATGAAGCACGACAGCACGAAGAACGGGCTGTAGAGCACGAGCATTTTCAGGTAGACACTGAACAACTCATGGAGCATGGGGTAGCCCTGCCAGGGAAGGTGAGGGCAAGTGTAACAGCAGCATCGTGATTGTCGTCACGGGCCTCAAAACCTACGCATTAGCTGTGGGAGCGGGCAAGCCCGCGAAGCAGGCGACACGGTGGATGGCACGGGCTTCGCCCGTGTTCGCGGGCAAGCCCGCTCCCACAGGTAGTGCACAGGCCTTGAGGGGAATGCTACCCAGATCAGGAAGTATGCGCGGGATCCACCTTGGCTTCCCGATGATTGGCCCAATACTGGATCAGCTCTCGCAGCTGCGACAATTCCACCGGCTTGGCCATGTGCCCGTCCATGCCCGCCAGGCGGGCGCGTTCCTTGTGTTCGGCAAGAATGTGCGCGGTCAGCGCCACCACCGGGGTGCGCTGGCACTGATTGGCGGCTTCCCAGGCGCGCAGCTGCTGGGTGGCCGAGAAACCGTCCAGGATCGGCATCTCGCAGTCCATCAGCACCAGGTCATAGTGCTGCGCCTTCATCGCCTGCAAGGCTTCTTCGCCGTTGCTGGCGGTGTCGGGCTCAAGGTTGAGCTTGCCGAGCATACCGCGGATCACCTTGGTCGAGATGCTGTTGTCCTCGGCGACCAGCACGCGGAAGTCGCCGGGCAGGTCCAGCGCCTGAGGAACGCCGGCCAAGCTGGCCGGTACGGCTTGCTCGCGGCCGCGCTGGGCCAGTTCTTCGGCGAGTGTGGTTTTCAGCGTGTAGCCGGCCACCGGCTTGGCGAGGATCCGTTTGACCCCGGCGTTGCGGGCAATGACCTTGCTCGGCGCGTTGCTGATGCCGGTGAGCATCACCACCAGGATGTCGTGGTTCAGGCTCGGGTCTTCCTTGATCTTGGCGGCCAGCTGCATACCGGTCATGCCGGGCATGTTCTGGTCCAGCAGCACGGCATCGAAGTAGTCGCGCAGGTGGGCCTTGGTGCGCAGCAGGGCCAGGGCTTCCTTGCCCGACGGTACCGCACTGACGTTCATGCCCCAGGCACTGCACTGCTGTACCAGCACCTTGCGGCAGGTGTCGTTGTCGTCCACCACCAGTACGCGGGCATCGCGCAGCGGGCTGTCGAGGTCGGCCGGCGGCTGCTCCAGGCGCGAAGGGTCCAGCGGCAGGGTCAGCCACAGGGTGTTGCCCATGCCGGTGCTGCTCTTGATGCCGAATTCGCCCTGCATCAGGCCGATCAGTTGCTTGGCGATGACCAGCCCCAGGTGGCCGCCCAGCTTGTTGCTGGACAGGAAGTGGTGGCTGTGCAGCTCGGCCTGCAGCAAGGCTTCGCGCTCGGCGGCAGGCAACGGTTCGCCGCTGTCCTGCACGGCGATGCGCAGGCGCGGTGCCTCGCCGCGCTGGTCCAGCGCCACCACCAGCAGGATTTCGCCCTGGTCGGTGTTTTTCAGGGCATTTTCCAGCAGGCTCGACAAGGCCTGGCGCAGGCGTGTCGGATCGCCGCTGATCACCCGTGGCACTTGCGGCTGAGTGAAACTGATCAGTTCGATGTTCTGCTGTTCGGCCTTGGCGCGGAAGATGTTCAGGCAATCCTCGATCAGCGCGTTGAGGTCGAACTGCACGTCATCCAGTTCGATTTGCCGGGATTCCAGTTTGGAAATGTCGAGAATTTCGTTGATCAGCGTGAGCAGTTCATTGCCGGCGCTGTGAATGGTCTGCACGTAGTCGCGCTGTTTGACCGACAGCGGCGTGCCCAGCAACAGCTCGGTCATGCCCAGCACACCGTTCATGGGGGTGCGAATTTCGTGGCTGATCTTGGCCAGGAACTCGGCCTTGGCGTTGATCTCGGCATCGCTGGCGGCCAGGGCGCGGCTGGCGCTGAAGCGCTCCTCGCTCATGCGCCGCAGGCGTTCGCTGACCGCCAGGTTGAGCAGCAGGCCGCTGGCCACGGTCAGGCCCAGCAGGATGCATAGCAGCCAGGGTGTCGGGGTGCGGGTCAGGCCCAGTAGCGCTGGCAGCAGCACCAGGCCACCGAGGTTGAACACCGCCATGGCCAGGCTGAACAGGCGTGCGGGTGCATAGCCCTTGTACCAGTGGTAGCTGCTGACCAGCAGCATGCTCACGCTGCCCAGGGCCATCAAGGCGTAGGTCATCAGGTTGAGGGGCAGGGTATCGACGAACAGCAGCACCAGCCCGCTGACCCCGACCACCAGCATTTCGCCCTGCAGCAGGCGGTTAAGCCGTGGCGAATTGCATGGCGAGAAGAAATGCTGGGTGAAGTACAGCCCGGCCAGGCCGGCCAGGACCAGTGTCAGGTAAGCGGCGGGTGTTTGCGCGCTGTGCCACACGTGCCACCAGGGGCCGCTGAGGTTGAGCAGGATCAGGCCGCTGAGCAGCATCAGGCCGTGGTACAGCGCCAGGATAAGGGCGGTGCTGGAGCGGCTGTAGAGGAAGCGGATCAGGTTGTGCAGGATAAGCATCACCAGGCCACCGAACAGCATGCCGAACAGCAGCGGCTGGCGTTGGTCGGAGGCGGCCACGGCCGCAGGCTCCAGGCTGATGGCCGGGCGCAGCTGGTGCTCGGAAACCAGGCGCAGGTAGATATCCAGGGGTTGCCTGCTGTTGGGCAGGGCCAGTACGTGGTCGCTGCCACGCAGGGTCGGGCTGGCATTGCCGGCCTGGCGCCCGTGGTGCAGCTGGCGCAGAAGTCGGTCGCCCTCGAGGGCGTAAAGGTCCAGGCCAGACAGGTCTGGGGCGAAAACCCGCAGCAGTTGCTCCTGGTCGCCGGGTTCCAGGCGGTAGTGCAGCCACAGGGCCTGTTCCGCAGGGGCGGCATCCAGGTCGGCGAGAACCAGCGGGCTGAACTGGTTGCGGTAACGCTCGGAGCGCACGTCGCTCAGTTGCAGATTGGCCTGTTCGTCAAGCAGAACGGCCCAGCCTCCGTCAGTTTCGGCCGCAGCCGGAAACATGCAGAGCAAGGTCAGCAAGCTGACGATCAGAGCTGAGGCGATCCGAAGCCGACGCACTACGAAATCCCTTCTTAGCCAAAGTGCCGGGTATTAACTATGCGCGGCGCGCCAAGTCGAAGGCAAGGCCCCTTGGGGCCCTGTCGACGAGCCGGATGCCGCAGGCGCAAAGTGCCGGGGCGCGCTGCGGCAAGCCGGTACAACTTACTGCTGGTGCTCACCGCGCTCGCGGGCAATGGCCCGGTAGCCGATGTCGGTGCGGTAGAAGCTGCCGTTCCAGCTTACTTCCTTGGCCAGGCGGTAAGCCTGCTGCTGTGCGTCGGCAACAGTGCTGCCCATGGCGGTGGCACACAGGACGCGACCGCCGTTGGTGACCACTTGGCCATCCTTGAGCGCGGTACCGGCATGGAATACCTTGCCTTCGATCTTCGCGGCAGCGTCCAGGCCCTTGATCGCATCGCCCTTGGCGTAGTCGCCCGGGTAACCGCCGGCAGCCAGCACCACGCCCAGGCTCGGGCGCGGGTCCCACTGCGCTTCGACTTTGTCCAGCGCCTTGGCGAACGCGGCCTCGACCAGCAGTACCAGGCTCGACTCCAGGCGCAGCATGACCGGCTGGGTCTCTGGGTCGCCGAAGCGGCAGTTGAACTCGATGACTTTGGGGTTGCCCGCCTTGTCGATCATCAGGCCGGCGTAAAGGAAGCCGGTGTAGACGTTGCCTTCCTCGGCCATGCCGCGCACGGTCGGCCAGATCACCTGGTCCATCACGCGCTGGTGCACTTCGGCGGTGACCACCGGGGCAGGCGAGTAGGCACCCATGCCGCCGGTGTTCGGGCCGGTGTCCTGGTCGCCGACGCGCTTGTGGTCCTGGCTGGTGGCCATGGGCAGCACGTTCTGGCCGTCGACCATGACGATGAAGCTGGCTTCCTCGCCGTCGAGGAACTCTTCGATGACCACGCGGGAACCCGCATCGCCGAAGGCGTTGCCGGCCAGCATGTCACGCACGGCGGCTTCGGCTTCTTCCAGGGTCATGGCGACGATCACGCCCTTGCCCGCGGCCAGGCCGTCGGCCTTGATCACGATCGGCGCACCTTTTTCCTGCAGGTAGGCCAGCGCCGGCTCGATTTCGGTGAAATTCTGGTAGTCGGCGGTGGGGATCTTGTGACGCGCCAGGAAGTCTTTGGTGAAGGCCTTGGAGCCTTCCAGCTGCGCCGCGCCCTTGGTCGGGCCGAAGCAGTCCAGGCCGCGGCTGCGGAACAGGTCGACCACGCCGATGACCAGCGGCGCTTCAGGGCCGACGATGGTCAGGTCGACGTGCTTCTCGGCGAAGTCAGCCAGTTGCTCCAGGGCGCACACGTCGATGGCAACGTTCTCGCACTTGGGCTCGATGGCGGTGCCGGCGTTGCCCGGGGCAACGAAGACTTTCTCGACGCGTGGGTCCTGGGCGACTTTCCAGGCCAGGGCGTGCTCACGGCCGCCGCTGCCGATGATCAAAACTTTCATGTCAATACCTCTGTTTGGCGGCAGATCTCGTACCCTGTGGGAGCGGGTTCACCCGCGAATACGGCGGTGAACCCAGCATCGCATTCGCGGGTGAACCCGCTCCCACAGGGGCCGAGGGTCGGCCGGCCATCTTGATTAGTGGCGGAAGTGGCGCATGCCGGTGAACACCATGGCGATGCCGGCTTCGTCAGCGGCAGCAATCACCTCGGCATCACGCATCGAACCACCCGGCTGGATCACGGCGCTGATACCCACTTTAGCCGCGTTGTCGATGCCATCACGGAACGGGAAGAACGCATCCGACGCCATGACGGCGCCCTGCACTTGCAGGCCGGCATGCTCGGCCTTGATTGCTGCAATGCGCGCGGAGTTGACGCGGCTCATCTGGCCGGCGCCGACGCCGATGGTCTGGCGCTGCTTGGCGTAGACAATGGCGTTGGACTTGACGAACTTGGCCACTTTCCAGGCAAACACCAGGTCGTGGATCTCTTGCTCGGTCGGCGCACGCTTGGTGACGATCTTCAGGTCATCGGCAGTGATCATGCCGATATCGCGGCTCTGCACCAGCAGGCCACCGTTGACGCGCTTGAAGTCCCAACCGGCAGCGCGCTCGGCTGGCCACTCGCCGCATTCCAGCAGGCGTACGTTCTGCTTGGCGGCAACCACGTCGCGGGCGGCCTGGGAGATTTTCGGGGCGATGATCACTTCGACGAACTGGCGGTCGACGATGGCCTTGGCGGTTTCGCCGTCCAGTTCGCGGTTGAAGGCGATGATGCCGCCGAACGCCGACTCGGTGTCGGTGGCGTAGGCCAGGTCGTAGGCCTTGCGGATGCCGCCTTCGTCTTCTGGCACCACGGCCACGCCGCACGGGTTGGCATGCTTGACGATCACGCAGGCCGGCTTGACGAAGCTCTTCACGCACTCCAGTGCGGCGTCGGTGTCGGCCACGTTGTTGAACGACAGTTCCTTGCCCTGCAACTGGATGGCAGTGGAAACGCTCGCTTCGCCTTTCTTCGCTTCTACGTAGAACGCCGCGCTCTGGTGCGGGTTCTCGCCATAACGCATTTCCTGGGCCTTGACGAACTGGCTGTTGAAGGTGCGCGGGAACTCGCTGCGGCCTTCAGTGCTCAAGGTCTCTTTGGCCTGGTCGATGGTGCCCATGTAGTTGGCGATCATGCCGTCGTAGGCAGCGGTGTGTTCGAACGCCTTGAGCATCAGGTCGAAGCGCTGGGCATAGGTCAGGCCGCCGGCCTTGAGGCCTTCGACGATGCCGGCGTAGTCGCTGGCGTTGACCACGATGGCCACGTCCTTGTGGTTCTTGGCAGCCGAACGGACCATGGTCGGGCCGCCGATGTCGATGTTCTCGATGGCGGTCGGCAGGTCACAGCCAGGCTTGGCAATGGTCGCTTCGAACGGGTACAAGTTTACCGCTACCAGGTCGATCGGCTTGATGCCGTGCTCGTTCATGATGGCGTCGTCGGTGCCGCGACGGCCGAGGATGCCGCCGTGGATTTTCGGGTGCAGGGTCTTGACCCGGCCATCCATCATTTCGGCGAAGCCGGTGTAGTCGGCCACTTCCACCGCGTTGACGCCGTTGTCCTTGAGCAGCTTGTAGGTGCCGCCGGTGGACAGGATCTCGACACCGAGCTGCTGCAGCTCACGGGCGAATTCGAGGATACCGGTCTTGTCGGAGACGCTGATCAGGGCGCGGCGGACTGGCAGGCGGGTAGTCTGGTCGGTCATTTCGGGTTCCAATAACGCGGTGGAGTCAGCAAAAAAGGCGCCTCTGTTCAGGGAGCCGCCTTTTCTGGTTGGGATTCTGGCTTACAACAAGTCGTACTGCTTGAGCTTCTTGCGCAGGGTGCCTCGGTTCAGCCCGAGCATCTCGCTGGCCTTGGTCTGGTTGCCCTTTACGTAGTTCATCACGCTTTCGAGCAGGGGCGCCTCGACTTCGGAGAGCACCAGGTTGTACACGTCCGTCACGGTCGCGCCTTCCAGGTGGGCGAAGTAGTTGTGCAGCGCCTTCTCGACGCTGTCGCGAAGGGTCTGGCCCTCTTCGCTCGGCGTGTTGAGGTGCTGTTTCAGGTTGGCGTTGTCGCTCACGGGCGTTGTTCCACTCACAAATGTCTCGGTCATCATCGTCATGCGGCCACCCCTTGTCCGTCCTCTGTCTCAAGGCTCTGTCGACGTTCGCTGAAAAACGCGCGAACGTTGGCGCACTGCGCTTGTGTGTCTTCCAAAGCGTTGAACCGGGAGCGAAACTCCTTGCCGCCGGGTCGTGTTGCCAGGTACCAGCCAACGTGCTTGCGGGCGATACGTACGCCCATCACATCGCCATAGAAGGCATGCAGCGCGGCCAGGTGCTCCAGCAGGATGCGTTCCACTTCGTCCAGCTGCGGCGCTGGCAGGTGTTCGCCAGTGCGCAGGTAATGCTCGATCTCGCGAAAGATCCATGGCCGCCCCTGGGCGGCCCTGCCGATCAACAAGCCATCGACCCCGGTGGCATCCAGCACCGCCCGGGCCTTTTCTGGCGAGGTGATATCGCCGTTGGCAAAAACCGGGATCGACACCGCCTGCTTGATGGCAGCGATGGTGTCGTATTCGGCTTCGCCGGTGTAAAGGTCGGCGCGTGTGCGGCCATGTACCGCCAGCGCCTGGATGCCGGACTGCTCGGCGATCCTCGCCACGTTCAGACCGTTCTTGTTCGCCCGGTCCCAACCGGTGCGGATCTTCAGGGTCACCGGAACGTCCACGGCGCCTACCACGGCGTGGAGGATCTCGCTGACCAAGGCTTCATCTCTCAATAAAGCAGAGCCTGCGGCTTTGTTGCAGACTTTTTTTGCCGGGCAGCCCATGTTGATATCAATGATCTGGGCGCCCGCTTCGACGTTGGCCTTTGCCGCCGCTGCCATCATCTGCGCATCACCACCGGCGATCTGTACCGAGCGTGGCTCGGGATCACCTTCATGGATGCGGCGCAGGCTCGACTTGCGGCTGTTCCACAGGCTCATGTCGCTGGAAACCATTTCCGACACCACCATGCCGGCGCCCAGGCGCTGGCAAAGCGTACGGAAAGGCTGGTCCGTGACCCCGGCCATGGGCGCGAGGATCAGGTTGTTACGTAGTGTGTATGGGCCGATGCGTACCGCCGACATAGGTGATCCCTGTTGTGGGGCCGAATCTTGGAGTTCGAAAAAGGGTTGGCATGATACCCGCTCTCGATGACCGGATAAAGATGGATTTGGATAAAATCTGAACAGCTGTCGGCTTATGACATTTGGTATGGGAAGGCTTGGGGGTTGCTCGGCACCCTATGGGAACGGGCGAGCCCGCGAACACGGGCGGAGCCCGTGCCATCCACCGCGGCGCCTGGTTCGCGGGCTTGCTCGCTCCCACAAAGGGGCGAGACTGGTGGTTATTCCGGCGAGCGGAAGCTCAAGCTGTAGTTCACGGCCTTCGGCCCCGGGTCGAGGATGTCCAGGGCGATATGGATCGGGGTCTGGCTGGGCATTTCGCCACGTCCGGCCAGTTCGCCCGACAGGTACTCGCTGGGCTTGAAGCGCCGGCTGGCGATCAGCTGGCCATTGAGGTCGGCAAAGCGCAGCTCCAGCAGCGGGAACGGCTGGGCGAATGGTGCGCGGTTGTAGATGATCGCGTCGACGATCAGCGCGCCCTTGAAGTCCGGGTGGCTGCGTACCACCAGGTTGCTGCTCTTGATTCGGCCGATATCGACGCGGGTCGGTACCTCGCAGCCGATCGACGGGCAGATTTGCTGGAACAGCGGCCGGTACTGGTCCTGGCGGGCCATTTCGTCGAAGTGGAACCACACATACTGGAACGCCAGCAGGCCAGCGGCCAGCAGGGTCAGAAAGCCCCACAGCAGGCGTTTGCCCCAGTTGGGCGCGGGCTTTTCCCAGTCCAGTTGCAGCGGGTCGTCGACCACATCGACCAGCGGCTCCTTGCGCGCCGGGCGCTCGGCTTTGCCGGCAAGGCCAGGTTCCAGGCGTTCGCCGGGTAGCGGCTCGGCAGGGTCGTCATCGCGCGCCGACAGGTGCAGTGCCAGCGGCTCGTCATCGCGGGCGCTCAGACCCGGCTCCGGGACGTCGTCATCACTGGCGCGCAGCGGTTCGTCGAATTCAGGGTGGTCGGCGATTTCGGCGGCGCGGCGTACCGGCGGCTCGTCATCGATGTCCAGGTCCAGGTTGCCGCCCAGGGTCGGCTCGGTGCGCTCGCCGGGGGCGGGCTCCAGGTCCAGCTCAAGGTTCGGCTCCCGCAGCAGCACGGGGGCGGGTTCGGCTGCCTTCGGAGTCTCGAAAGGCTCGTCGGTCGCCGTGCCGAACAAGTCATCGCCATGCTCGTCCGGCTGCAGCTCGTCGCGCCGCGCCTGCAGCCCGTCATCCTGGTTGGCCTGGCTTGCCGGTGCTGGTTGGCTGCGACGCTCCAGGCGCTCCAGCTCCTTGTCGAGGTCAAGGGCGTCCAGCGCCTGGGCCGTGAGCGCCCAGTCCTCGGCAGAGGTATTGCGCTCGCTGCTGGCAGGCTCAGGGGCGGCGGCGGGCTCTACCGTCGGCTCGGCAGGCGCCGCAGGTGCCGGGGCTGGCGCGACCGCTGTGTCGGCCGCCCCGGGACGGCTCTGTTCCAGCAATTGCCTGGCGGCGTTGAACACCTGCAGGCAGTGGCCACAGCGCACTACGCCGCGGGCCACGCTCAACTGGTGGTGGGTGACGCGAAAGCTGGTCTGGCAATGCGGGCACTGGGTGACGAAACTGTCGGTCATGCGGCGATCCGGGAGCTGTGCAGAAAAGTATTCTAGGCCTGCTTAACGGCGGCGACCACTGATGCGTACCCAGCCGTCGCGCACGACGATCGGGTCCAGCTCGAAGTCGGCGGCATACGCGGCGGCCACTTCCTCACCTTGTTCGGCGAGGATACCCGACAGCGCCAGCAGGCCACCTGGGCGGACCAGGCCGGACAGTTGCGGTGCCAGCGACACCAGCGGGCCGGCGAGGATGTTGGCGACCAGTACATCGGCCTGCATGGCCGGCATGTGCTCGGGCAGGTACAGCGCCAGCTTGTCGTCGGCGATGCCGTTGCGCTGGGCGTTGTCGCGCGAAGCCTCGATGGCCTGCACATCGATGTCGGTACCGACCGCCTCGCGGGCGCCCAGCAGCAGCGCGGCAATCGCCAGGATGCCCGAGCCGCAGCCGAAGTCCAGCACCTGGGTGCCTTCGAGCTGCTGGCCGTCGAGCCATTCCAGGCACAAGGCTGTGGTCGGGTGGGTGCCGGTGCCGAACGCCAGGCCCGGGTCAAGCAGCAGGTTTACCGCGTCCTGTTCCGGGGCCTCGTGCCAGCTGGGCACGATCCACAGGCGGCGGCCGAAGCGCATTGGCTGGAAGTTGTCCATCCAGCTGCGTTCCCAGTCCTGATCCTCGATCACCTCGGCCTGGTGCTCGGGCAGTTCGGCGCCGGTCAGCAGGCGCAGGTGGGAGAACACCTGCTCGGGCTCGGCATCGGCCTCGAACAGGGCCAGCAGGTGGGTATGCGACCACAGCGGAGTGGTGTTGAGGTCTGGCTCGAAGATCGGTTGATCCTCGGCATCCATGAACGTGACCGAGACAGCACCCACTTCAAGCAGGGCGTCTTCGTAGGTTTCGGCTTGTTCCGGGCTGATGGCCAGGCGTACTTGCAGCCAGGGCATGGCGGGCACCTTTGGTAAATCGACAGGGGCAGCCCTAGGCTGCGCGAAGGCTGGCAGTTTACGCGAGTGCGGTGGGTTTGTAGAGGAGGCCGGAACACCGTGCCGGCTTCTTCGCGGGCACGCCCGCTCCCACAGGCATTGCGCGAACTCTGTGGGAGCGGGCGTGCCCGCGAATGGCTCAATCAGACAAAGCAGAGGGAAAGCGACTCAGCTATATAAGCAGGCTTCTCTTCACCGTCGATCTCCAGCGTGGCAATCGCCTTGAGCAACCACTGCCCCGGTCTCTTCTCTGTCACCTCGGCCAGGTCTACCTTGAGCCGTACCTGGCTGTCGACCTTGACCGGCTGGATGAACCGCACGCTGTCCAGGCCGTAGTTCACTACCATCTTCAGCCCTTGCGGCAGTATCAGGATGTCCTCGATCAGCTTGGGAATCAGCGACAACGTCAGGAAACCGTGGGCTATCGTGCTGCCAAACGGGGTTTTCGCCGCCTTTTCCGGGTCGACATGGATGAACTGGAAATCACCCGTCGCCTCGGCGAACAGATTGATGCGCTGCTGGTCGATCTTCAGCCAGGCCGAGCGGCCCAGTTCCTTACCAACGTACTGCGAAAGCTCTGTAACCGGTACATAGGGCATCGCGGACTCTCCGGGTTGTCAGTTGGTACGAAAGTGCAAGATCAGCACGGCGAACCGTTTCAGTCAAGTTGCGCGCTTTTCGACGAATATCGGTATATGGCGGCACGTGCTTATAATGGCGGCCATGCCCTAGGGAGATGCTTATGCTGTTGCGTGGTTTGACCTGGCTGGTGCTGTTCCAACTGCTGGGGACGGCAATCAACCACCTGTTGGTGCCGTTTCTGCCGGGGCCGATCATCGGCCTGTTGCTGCTGTTATGCTTCCTCATGGCCCGTGGTGAGGTGGGCAAACCGCTGAATGAAGCCGCCAGCAGCCTGCTGCGTTACCTGCCGCTGTTGCTGGTACCGCCGGCAGTGGGGGTGATGGTGTATGCCAGGGACATCGCCGCCGACTTCTGGGCCATAGCCGGTGCCTTGCTGATCTCCTGCCTGGTGACCCTGGTGTTCGTCGGCGTGTTGATGCAAAAGCTTATCCACCGCCAGGGCCGGCGTGAGGAGCAGCCATGATGCTCGACTGGCAAGGCGCGCTGGATGCGGTCGTTCATCATCCCTTGTTCGGTATCGGCATCACGCTTGGGGCCTATCAGCTGGTGCTGGCGGCCTACGAGAAGACCCGCTGGATTTTCCTGCAGCCGGTACTGGTGTCGATGTTGCTGGTGATCGGCGTGCTGCTGGTGTGTGGCATCGACTACAGCGAATACCGCAAAAGCACCGAAATCCTGAACATCCTGCTGGGGCCGGCCACCGTGGCCCTGGCCGTGCCGCTTTACCTCAATCTGCGGCGTATCCGGCAGCTGTTCTGGCCCACATTTACTACGCTGGTAGTCGGAGGTCTGTTCGCCACGCTGTGCTGCCTGTTGCTGGGCTGGTGGTTCGGAGCCGAGCACATGATCCTGATGACCATGGCGCCGAAGTCGGTGACCTCGCCGATTGCCATGCTGGTGGCCGAACAGATTGGCGGCGTGGCGGCCCTGGCGGCGGTATTCGTGCTGATTACCGGGGTGATCGGGGCCATCTTCGGCCCGGCGCTGCTGAGCCGCTTTGGCGTGCACAGCCCCGAGGCGCGCGGCATGTCCCTGGGCGTGACCGCGCACGCGGTGGGCACTTCGGTGGCCCTGCAGGAAAGTGACGAATGCGGCGCCTTTGCCGCGCTGGCGATGAGCCTGATGGGGGTGGCCACGGCGGTGTTCCTGCCGCTGGCGGTCAGCCTGGTGGCTTGAGGACTTGTAATGACGCTACCGCTGTTTCCCCTCAATACCGTGCTGTTTCCCGGTTGTTTCCTGGATTTGCAGATTTTCGAGGCGCGCTACCTGGACATGATCGGGCGCTGCATGAAGCGGGGCGAAGGTTTTGGTGTGGTGTGCATCCTGGAAGGTGAGCAGGTCGGCAAGGCGCCGCCGGTGGTCGCCTCGATCGGCTGTGAGGCGCTGATCCGCGATTTCGTGCAGCAGGATAACGGCTTGCTGGGTATCCGGGTGGAAGGTGTGCGGCGCTTTAACCTGGAAAGCACCGAGGTGCAGAGGGACCAGTTGCTGGTGGGGCAGGTGCAATGGTTGCCGGAGCAGGCGGACAGCCCGTTGCTCGAAGCGGACGAAGACCTCCTGGCGTTGTTGGTGGCCCTGGGCGAGCACCCGATGGTCGAAGCCCTGGACATGCCGCGCCCGGTGGACGGGCGCCAGGCGTTGTCCAACCAGCTGGCGTACCTGCTGCCGTTCATGGAAGAGGACAAGCTGGATTTGCTCAGCCTCGACTCGCCACAGGAGCGGTTGGGCGAGATCCAGAAGCTGCTGGAGCGGATTCAGGGAGAGCTGTTTGCCTGATCAGCCTTCACTGCCTGTGCCGGCCTCTTCGCGGGCTTGCCCGCTCCCACAGGTACTGCATAAGGCTTGAGAGCGACGCTATCTCTGTGGGAGCGGGCAGGCCCGCGAAGAGGCCAGTACAGGCAATATCAATACTGATACCGCAGCAAAGCCTGCGGCAGCGCATGCATGGCAAAGAACGCCAGCAGCGCGACACAGGCCGGCAACACCAGCCACCACACCCGCAGCGGCAAGGCAGGCAGCGTCTGGTGACGCTGCACCAGGGTCAGGCTGAGCGCACACACGCAGCACGCCAGCAGGGCCCCGGCGAGAATGTCGGTTGGCCAGTGCGCCCCCAGATACACCCGTGACAGGGCAATCGCCAGTGCCGGAATGCAACCCAGCATCACCCAGGTGAGGCGCATCCGCGGCGGCTGCCCGCGCCCGGCCAGCACCGCCATCACCAGGAAGAACGCAAATGCCGCCGAGCTGTGCCCGCTGGGCATGCTGTAGCTGGTCAACGGATCGCTCAGCACTTCCGGCCGGGCACGGGCGAACAGCCATTTCAGCGTACCGTTTGCAAGCGCCGTCCCCATCAGTGCCCCCGAAGCGAACATGGCATGTCGCCACTGTCGGGCAAGCAGCAGCAGGCCGGTCAGCAGGCCGCCGAGGAACAGCTGGGTGCGGAAATCGCCCAGGCGGGTCACCAGCACCACGGCGCCATCGATGGCCTGACTGCGGTGCTCCTGAACCAGTGTCATCACGCCCTGATCGAATTCATGCAGGTAGGGCCAGCCGAGGAATACCGCGGCCAAGGCAAGGAAGCTCATGCCGGCGATCAGCCGGGTGCCGTGGCGTTGATCGCGAAGGCTGGTGTTCAGGCTCAGCCCGATGATGACGGCCAGGGTGCCGGCGATAATCCCGGCATCCAGCCAGAAGCCTTCCGGCAAGGGCAGACGCATGGCTGCACCGGTAGCCCAGCCGGGCAGCAGGTAGGCCACCGCCCAGCCGGCCCCGGCCACCAGGCTGACGGCGATAAAGCGCGGCAGCGGCATGTCGAACATGCCGGCAACCATCGGCAGCATCGGCCGCAGCGGCCCGATGAAGCGCCCTACCAGCAGACTGGCGATGCCATAGCGCTGGAAATAGGCCTCGGCGCTGCCGATCCATTCCGGATGGTGGCGCAGCAGGGGCAAGCGGCGAATGTTCTGGTGGAAATACTTGCCCACCGTGTACGACACGGCATCGCCCACCAGGCCACCGAGAAAGCCCAGCAGTAACGTTTCGCCCAGGCTGAAGGCGCCATTACCGGCCAGTACCGCGACGGCGAACAGCAGCACGGTGCCTGGCACGATGATGCCGGCAATGGCCAGGCACTCGATGCAGGCCACCAGGAAAATCGCCAGGCCAAGCCACTGCGGGTTGGCGCTGAGCCAGCCGGTCAGGCTGTCGAGCCATTGGCCCATGGTTCAGCTTCCTTGTTCGAGAATGAAGAAATCGCGGCCTTCGACCTGGCCGCGACGTAACGGGTTTCGTGTGCAGAAACGGGCATATTCGGCATCGACGAACCGGTAGGGCAGGTGCTCGTCGCGTCCCTGCGGGATGCCCAGGCGGGCGGCCTGGATAATCCGTGGCACGGCATTGCCGCAATCCTCCACGTACAGGCGCTCGGCGTCGAAACGCTGGGCGTCCCAGTGCGGCACCTTCAGGCCCAGGGCCCGGCACAGCAAGGTCTGGCCGGCGCACAGGCGCTCGGCCGGGCGGAGGTTGCCGCTGGCATCGGGGTTGTTCAGTTGCATCTGTGCCAGGCTGTTCGGCCCCGAGCGGGCGTCCAGCCAAGGATAGGCGGACTTGATCAGCACCGCGTTACCCGGCCCGTGGGCGCTGAAGTTCAATGAGTCGCCGCCGCGCGCGTAGTACATATAGATGTGCCCGCCATCGAGGAACAGCGCCTTGCGTTTTTCGGTGTAGCCGAGCGAGGCGTGGCTGCCTTTGTCGGTGAGGTAGTAGGCCTCGGTCTCGATGATGCGCGCAGCCAGCCACAGGTTGCCTTGGCGATGGCGGATGACTTTGCCCAGCAGGGCCTTGGCCAGGGTCTGGGCGTCGCGGTCGAAAAAACTGTCGGGCAAGGCTGGCATGCGGGCGGTTCGCGGTTGAGGAGGCGGGGATGATAACAATGAATGGCTTAATCGAGGCTGAATCGAGTGGAATGTTGGTTGTGCAGGTCCTTTCGCGGGCATGCCCGCTCCCACAGGTACTCCACAGGGCTCAGGGCCTTGTGCAATCACTGTGGGAGCGGGCGCGCCCGCGAAAGGGCCGCAACAGGAGAAGAATTTTCGATAACCCCGGTTACATCTTTCCTACACAATGCCCCAGCCAATTTCTACCATCCGCCACCCGCCGCTGGGCGTACACCTGCGCGGCAGTTATAATCAGCCGATTTCCCCTTCGCCAAGACACCGAACCCATGACTGAGTCCGTTCTTGACTATATGACCCGCCTGGGTCGCGCTGCCCGTGAAGCTTCCCGGGTGATCGGCCGTGCCAGCACCGCGCAGAAGAACCGCGCCCTGCAGGCTGCCGCCGACGCACTGGACGCCGCGCGTGCCGAGCTGACCGCTGCCAACGAGCTGGACTTGGCCGCCGGCCGTGCCAACGGCCTGGAGCCGGCGCTGCTTGACCGTCTGGCGCTGACTCCGGCGCGTATCGACGGCATGATCACCGGCCTGCGCCAGGTGGCCAGCCTGCCGGACCCTGTCGGTGCCATCCGCGACATGAGCTACCGCCCATCGGGCATTCAGGTCGGCAAGATGCGCACGCCGCTGGGGGTGATCGGGATCATCTACGAATCACGCCCGAACGTGACCATTGATGCCGCCAGCCTGTGCCTGAAGTCGGGTAACGCGACCATCCTGCGTGGCGGCTCCGAAGCCATCCACTCCAACCGCGCCATCGCCACCTGCATCCAGCGTGGGCTGGCCGCCGCCGGCCTGCCGGCAGCCGTGGTGCAGGTGGTCGAGACCACCGACCGCGAAGCCGTGGGCGCGCTGATCAGCATGCCGGAGTTCGTCGACGTCATCGTGCCGCGTGGTGGCCGTGGCCTGATCGAACGCATCAGCCGCGATGCCCGCGTGCCGGTAATCAAGCACCTGGACGGTATCTGCCACGTCTACGTCAGCCGGCATGCCGACCTGGACAAGGCCTGGCGCGTGGCGTTCAACGCCAAGACGTACCGCTACGGCATCTGTGGCGCCATGGAAACCCTGCTGGTCGACCAGCAGGTGGCCGAGCGCTTCCTGCCGGAAATGGCCCGCCGCTTCCTGGAGAAGGGCGTCGAGCTGCGTGGCTGCGAGCGCACCCGGTCGATCATCGACGCCAAGCCGGCCACCGAGGCCGACTGGCACACCGAGTACCTGGACGCGATCCTGGCGATCCGCGTGGTTGAAGGCCTGGACCAGGCCATCGAGCACATCAACCACTACGGCTCGCATCACACCGATTCGATTATCAGCGAACACCAGGGTGAAGCCCGCCAGTTCATGGCCGAAGTCGACTCGGCGTCGGTCATGCTCAATACCCCGACTTGCTTCGCCGACGGCTTCGAGTACGGCCTGGGCGCGGAAATCGGCATTTCCACCGACAAGCTGCATGCCCGTGGCCCGGTCGGCCTGGAAGGCCTGACCTGCGAGAAGTACGTCGTGATCGGCGACGGCCAGCTGCGCGGCCAGGAGTCCTGCTGAGTTGAGCAAGGCACAGGCAGTCCGGCGCATCGGCATTCTGGGCGGCACCTTTGACCCCGTGCATATCGGCCACCTGCGCAGCGCGCTGGAAGTTGCCGAATTCATGGGGCTGGACGAGCTGCGCCTGTTGCCCAATGCCCGGCCGCCGCACCGTGATACCCCGCAGGTGGCCGCACAGGACCGCTTGGCGATGGTGCAACATGCCGTGCAGGGCGTGCCGTGCCTGAGTGTGGATGCCCGCGAACTGGCGCGCGACAAGCCGTCGTACACCCTCGATACGCTGGAATCGATCCGCGCCGAACTGGCCGCCAACGACCAGCTGTTCCTGGTGCTGGGCTGGGATGCCTTCTGTGGCCTGCCCAGCTGGCACCGCTGGGAAGAATTGCTGCAACACTGTCACATCCTGGTGCTGCAACGCCCGGATGCCGACGTAGAACCCCCTGACGAGCTGCGCAACCTGCTGGCTGCGCGCTCGGAGAGCGATCCCACCGCCATGTCCGGCCCGGCGGGAAACATTTCGTTCGTCTGGCAGACACCGCTTGCGGTGTCGGCTACACAGATCCGACAGCTGCTGGCCAGCGGCAAATCGGTGAGGTTCCTGGTGCCGGACGCCGTACTGGCCTACATCGAGGCGCACGAACTGTATCGTGCGCCTAACTGACGGTGCCCCTGGCGCCTCATCCAACGAGTTGAACGAGTTTTATATGACCAAGCAGAAAATCCACGGCGAAGAACTGGTCGCCCTGACCAAGGCAGCGCTGGAAGACGTCAAGGCCCAGGACATCCAGGTCATCGACGTGCGCGAAAAGCACAGCCTGACCGACTACATGATCATTGCCACTGGTACCTCCAACCGCCAGATCAACGCGATGCTGGAAAAGGTGCGCGAGGCGGTCAAGGCCAAGGGTGCCCAACCACTGGGTGAAGAAGGCAAGGGTGACAGCGACTGGGTGTTGCTGGACCTGAACGACGTCATCGTGCACATGATGACCGCCGCTGCCCGTCAGTTCTACGACCTGGAGCGCCTGTGGCAGGGTGCCGAGCAAAGCCGTGCTGCCGATGGCAAGCACCACAGCCCGGACCATGCCCACGAGTACTCCGACAAGCTCAAGGACCGGGAATAAGGAAAGCGCTGTGCGTCTGCGCCTGATCGCGGTCGGCTCGCGCATGCCGAAGTGGGTCGAGGAAGGCTGGCATGAATATGCCAAGCGCCTGCCTGCCGAGCTGTCGCTGGAGCTGGTGGAAGTTCCGCTGAATACCCGTGGCAAGAATGCCGACGTCGCCCGCCTGATTCGTCAGGAGGGCGAGGCCATGCTGAGCAAGGTTCAGCCAGGGGAACGCATCGTTACCCTCGAGGTCCATGGCAAGCCCTGGAGTACCGAGCAGCTGGCGACCGAACTGGACCGCTGGCGCCTGGATGCGCGCACGGTGAATTTGATGGTGGGTGGCCCGGAAGGCCTGGCGCCAGAGGTCTGTGCACGCGCCGAGCAACGCTGGTCGCTGTCGCCGCTGACCCTGCCGCACCCATTGGTAAGGATACTCATCGGCGAGCAGATCTACCGCGCCTGGACCGTGTTGTCCGGGCATCCTTACCATAAATGAGCCTGTAAGCAGTCCGATGTCGCAGCCGATCCGTCTCAAGGACCACGAGAAAGACGCCCGCCTGGTGCGCAACCGCGTCGTGGTCGGCGCAGCGGCGGTCATGCTGCTTGTTTGCGTGCTGATCGCGCGGCTGTACTACTTGCAGGTCATCCAGCACGACTATCACTCGACGCTGTCGGAGAACAACCGGGTGCATGTGCAGCCGATCCCGCCGACCCGCGGGCTGATCTTCGACCGCAACGGGGTGATCGTCGCCGATAACCGGCCCAGCTTCAGCCTGTCGATGACCCGCGAACGTGCGGGTAACTGGCAGGAAGTGCTGGATACCATCGTCGAAGTGCTGGAGCTGACAGCCGACGACCGCGCCCTGTTCGAGAAGCGCATGCGCCAGGGCCGTCGGCCGTTCGAGCCGGTGCCGATCCTGTTCGAGCTCAACGAAGAGCAGATCGCTCGCGTGGCAGTGAACCAGTTCCGCCTGCCTGGCGTGGAAGTGGTGGCGCAGTTGGTGCGCCATTACCCGCAGGGCGCGCACTTCGCCCATTCGGTGGGGTATGTAGGGCGGATCAACGAGAAAGAGCTGAAAACCCTCGACCCGGTGAATTACAGCGGCACCCACCACATCGGCAAGACCGGCATCGAACGCTTCTACGAAGCCGACCTGCATGGCCAGGTGGGCTACGAGGAAGTCGAAACCAACGCCCGCGGCCGCGTACTGCGGGTGCTCAAGCGCACCGACCCGAAACCGGGCAAAGACATCGTGCTGAGCCTGGACATCAAGCTGCAGGAGGCTGCCGAGGCAGCCCTGGGTGGCCGGCGTGGTGCGGTGGTGGCGCTCGACCCGCGTACCGGCGAGGTGTTGGCGATGGTCAGTCAGCCCAGCTTCGACCCCAATCTGTTCGTCACCGGCATTGGCTTCAAGGCCTATGCCGAGCTGCGCGACTCGATCGACCGACCGCTGTTCAACCGCGTGCTGCGTGGCCTGTACCCGCCAGGCTCGACCATCAAGCCGGCGGTGGCCATCGCCGGCCTTGACAGTGGCGTGGTCAATGCCGGCAGCCGGGTATTCGACCCGGGCTACTATCAGCTGCCCAACTACGACCACAAATACCGTAACTGGAACCGCTCGGGCGATGGCTGGGTCGACCTGGACACCGCGATCATGCGCTCCAACGACACCTACTTCTACGACCTTGCGCACAAGATGGGCATCGATCGGTTGTCCAGCTACATGAACAAGTTCGGTATCGGCCAGCGGGTTGCCCTCGACATGTTCGAGGAATCCGCCGGGCTGATGCCGTCCCGCGAATGGAAGCGCGCTACCCGCCGCCAGGCCTGGTTCCCCGGCGAGACCCTGATCCTCGGCATCGGCCAGGGCTACATGCAGGCGACGCCGCTGCAACTGGCCCAAGCCACTGCGCTGATCGCCAACAAGGGTGTCTGGAACCGGCCGCACCTGGCCAAGACCATCGAAGGCCAGCCGCCGGTGGACGACAACCCGATGGAAAACATCGTGCTGCGTGACAAGTCCGACTGGGCCAAGGTCACCCATGGCATGGAGCAGGTGATGCACAACGCCCGCGGTACCGCACGCAAGGCGGCCATCGGCTCGCAGTACCGCATTGCCGGCAAGAGCGGTACCGCCCAGGTGGTGGCGATCAAGCAGGGCGAGAAGTACGACCGTAACAAGCTCCAGGAGCGCCACCGCGACCACGCCCTGTTCGTCGCCTTCGCCCCTGCCGAGAACCCGAAGATCGTGGTTTCGGTGATGGTCGAGAACGGCGAGTCCGGCTCGGGCGTCGCCGCCCCGGTGGTGCGCCAGGTGATGGACGCCTGGCTGCTCGACGAAAACGGCCGGCTCAAGCCCGAGTTCGCGCCTGCCACCGTTACCCAGGAATCAGCCCTGTGATGAACAATTTCGATCGCATGCTCTCCAGCGAGGATGTGATGCGCCGGCGCGCCAGCTTTCTGCAGCGCATCCACGTCGACGGCCCTTTGCTGATCATTCTGCTGACCCTCGCGGCCGGCAGCCTGTTCGTGCTGTATTCGGCCAGTGGCAAGAACTGGGACCTGCTGCTCAAGCAGGCCACCTCGTTCGGTATCGGCCTGGTATCGATGTTCATCATCGCCCAGCTGGAGCCACGCTTCATGGCCCGCTGGGTGCCGCTGGCCTACCTGGCCGGGGTGCTATTGCTGGTGGTGGTGGACGTGATGGGCCACAACGCCATGGGCGCCACGCGCTGGATCAACATCCCCGGGGTGATCCGCTTCCAGCCCTCGGAGTTCATGAAGATCATCATGCCGGCGACCATCGCCTGGTACCTGTCCAAGCGCACCTTGCCACCGCATCTGAAGCATGTGGCGATCAGCCTGGTGCTGATCGGCGTGCCGTTCATCCTGATCGTGCGCCAGCCCGACCTGGGCACGGCGCTGCTGATCCTCGCTTCCGGGGCTTTCGTACTGTTCATGGGCGGCCTGCGCTGGCGCTGGATCCTCAGCGTGCTGGCGGCTGCGGTGCCAGTGGCGGTGGCGATGTGGTTCTTCGTCATGCACGACTACCAGAAGCAGCGGGTACTGACCTTCCTCGACCCGGAAAGCGACCCGTTGGGCACTGGCTGGAACATCATCCAGTCAAAGGCGGCGATCGGCTCGGGCGGGGTGTTCGGCAAGGGCTGGCTGCTCGGCACCCAGTCGCACCTGGACTTCCTGCCGGAAAGCCACACCGACTTCATCATTGCCGTGCTCGGCGAGGAATTCGGCCTGGTCGGCATCTGCCTGCTGCTGATCGTCTACCTGCTGCTGATTGGCCGTGGCCTGATGATTACCGCCCAGGCGCAGACCCTGTTTGGCAAGCTGCTGGCGGGCAGCCTGACCATGACCTTCTTTGTATACGTGTTCGTCAATATCGGTATGGTCAGCGGCCTTCTGCCCGTAGTGGGCGTGCCGCTGCCCTTCATCAGCTATGGCGGAACTTCGTTGGTGACGCTGCTGTCAGCGTTTGGCGTTCTGATGTCGATCCATACGCATCGCAAATGGATCGCTCAGGTTTGAATAAGGTGAAGAATTTCATGCAAGCAGTGCGTAACTGGGCTGCCCGTTGTGCGCCGTGGATCGGTGCGGTGGGCCTGTTCGGCGCTGTACAGCTGGCCCATGCCGGCGATTACCAAGGCTCGCCCCAGGTGGCCCAGTTCGTTGGCGAGATGAGCCGCGACTATGGCTTTGCCCCTGAGCAGCTGATGGGGGTGTTCCGTGAAGTGCAGCGCAAACAGTCGATCCTCGACGCCATTTCGCGCCCGGCTGAACGGGTAAAGCCGTGGAAGGACTACCGGCCAATGTTCATCACCGACGCGCGCATCGCCCGCGGTGTGGACTTCTGGCGCCAGCACGAGGCGGTGCTGGCCCGCGCCGAGCAGGAATACGGCGTGCCGGCGCAGTACATCGTCGCCATCATCGGCGTGGAAACCTTCTTTGGTCGCAACACCGGTAACTACCGGGTGATCGATGCGTTGTCGACCCTGGGCTTCGACTACCCGCCACGCGCCGAATTCTTCCGCAAGGAGCTGCGCGAGTTCCTGCTGCTGGCCCGCGACGAGCAGCTTGACCCGTTGACGCTCAAGGGCTCCTACGCCGGTGCCATGGGCTTGCCGCAGTTCATGCCGAGCAGCTTCCGCAACTTTGCGGTGGACTTCGACGGTGACGGCCACATCAATATCTGGAACAACCCGGACGATGCCATCGGCAGCGTGGCCAGCTACTTCAAGCGCCACGGCTGGGTGGCCGGCGAAGGTGTGGTCAGCCGCGCCTGGGTGGACGGTGACCGCGCCGACGAAGGCCTGACCACCGGCATCGAACCGGTAAAAACCGTTGGGGAGTTGCGCACGCTTGGCTGGTCGGTCCATGATTCGCTGCGCGATGATCTGCCGGTTACCGCCTTCCGTCTCGAGGGTGACAATGGCCCTGAATACTGGATGGGCCTGAAGAACTTCTACGCGATCACTCGCTACAACCGCAGCGTGATGTATGCCATGGCGGTGCATCAGCTTTCGGAACAGCTGGTTCAAGCACGGGGCGTCAAGTAATGCGCGCAATCATCTCTGGCAACACCTTCAAGCTGCTCACCTGTCTCGCCGTCGGCGTGGTGCTGGCCAGCTGTTCGTCCAGCCGCCCGCCCCAGCAGAGCGGTGGCAATGTGGTGCGCGCCCAGCCGGGCCTGGACATCAACCGGGCACACAAGGACGGCGCGCCGTGGTGGGACGTGGATGTGAACAAGATCCCTGACGCCACGCCGACGGTGCACACCGGCAACTACAAGGCCAACCCGTACACGGTGCTGGGCAAGACCTACTACCCGATGCAGGACTCGCGCAACTACCGCGCCGAGGGCACCGCGTCGTGGTACGGCACCAAGTTCCACGGCCAGAACACCGCCAATGGCGAGCTTTACGACCTGTACGGCATGAGTGCGGCGCACAAGACCCTGCCGCTACCGGCCTACGTGCGGGTGACCAACCTGGCCAACGGCCGCAGTGTGATCCTGCGGGTCAACGACCGTGGGCCGTTCTATTCGGACCGCATCATCGACCTGTCCTATGCCGCGGCGAAAAAGCTTGGTTATGCCGAGATCGGTACCGCGCACGTGCGTGTCGAAGGCATCGACCCGCAGCAATGGTGGGCTCAGCGTGGCCAGACGCCACCGATGGTGCTGAAAGAGCCGCAGGTAGCCCAGACCCAGGCGATCCCGGCCAGTACCGGGCGCGTCGAGCAATGGACCCCGCCGCCCCAACAGCACGCAGCGCCAGTGGTGCCGGTGCAGGTGGCTGGCAACAACGTGCCGGCCGGCAGTGGCGGCAGCTTCCTGCAGGTGGGCGCCTTCGCCAACCCGGACGCCGCCGAACTGCTGCGCTCCAAGCTCAGCAGCATGGTCAGCGCGCCTGTGTTCATCAGTTCGATCGTGCGTAACCAGCAGACCCTGCACCGCGTGCGCCTGGGGCCGATCAGCAGCCAGGGCGAGATCCAGCAGGCGCAGGACAGCATTCGCCTGGCGAACCTTGGGCAGGCCAAGCTGGTCACAGCTGACTGACCGCGTTGCCTTCTTCGCGGGCACGCCCGCTCCCACAGGGTTTCGCATACCCCTGTGGGAGCGGGCGTGCCCGCGAAGAAAGCAACGCCAAACTGTCGGTTTTGTCATGAATTGCCGGGCACGGCCATGTACAATGTCGGCTTTTGCCCGCAGCGACACTACGCCGCACTTTGCGGGCCAGGCCTACGGCCACAAAACTAGACTGACTGGCGCTGGGCACATGATCTTGCCCAGGGAACATCAGACCATTAGCGATTTTCGAGAGACGGATGAACATCACCAACCTTGCCAAACGACTTTGCCTGCCCGTACTGCTGATGATCACGCCTGCCGCCTTCGCGGCTGAGCAGATGACGCCGGCGCCACCGCAACTGGCAGCCAAGTCCTACGTACTCATGGACGCGTCCAGCGGCAACGTGCTGGTCGAGAACAACGGTGACGAGCGCCTGCCGCCGGCCAGCCTGACCAAGCTGATGACCGCCTACATCGCTACCCTGGACATCCGCCGCGGCCAGATCGGTGAAAACGACCCGGTCACCGTCAGCGAAAACGCCTGGCGTACCGGTGGTTCGCGCATGTTCATCAAGGTGGGTAGCCAGGTGACCGTCAGCGACCTGCTGCACGGCATCATCATCCAGTCCGGCAACGACGCTTCGGTCGCCCTGGCCGAGCACATCGCCGGCAGCGAAGACGCCTTCGCCGACATGATGAACAAGACCGCTGCCGACCTGGGCATGGCCAACAGCCACTTCATGAACCCGACCGGTCTGCCGCACCCGGACCATTACTCGTCGGCCCACGACATGGCCACCCTGGCCCGTGCGATCATCAACGTCGACCCGGCCCACTACGCCATCTATTCGCAGAAGGAATTCTTCTGGAACAACATCAAGCAGCCCAACCGCAACCTGCTGCTGTGGCGTGACAAGACCGTCGATGGCCTGAAGACCGGCCACACCGACGAAGCCGGCTACTGCATGGTGGCTTCGGCCGTTCGCGATGGCCAGCGCCTGATCGCCGTGGTGTTCGGCACCAACAGCGAGCAGTCGCGTGCTGCCGAGACCCAGAAGCTGCTGACCTATGGCTTCCGCTTCTTCGAAACCCAGACCTTCTACCAGAAGGGCACCGAGCTGACCAAGTCGCCGGTCTGGAAGGGCGTCACCGGCGAAGTGAAAGCGGGCCTGGCCAACGACCTGACCCTGACTATGCCTAAAGGCCAATTGAAGCGCCTGCAAGCTTCGATGACCATGAACCCGCAGCTCACCGCGCCAATCGCCAAAGGTGACGTGATCGGCAAAGTGGAAGTCAAACTGGACGAGAAAGTGGTTCACAGCGCCGACCTGATCGCCCTTGATGGCGTCGAGGAAGGTGGTTTCTTCCGCCGTATGTGGGATAGCATCCGTCTATTCTTCTACGGGTTGTTCAACTGATACGTGACCTGCATGCCCCCGCGTATCCTGTGGGGGCGTTGTTGTTGCCACGGCTTACGAGGCCGTTTCCGCCATGAGCGAACCAGACGTCAAGTCGCACAAGATCGAGTTCCCCTGCGACGATTACCCGATCAAGGTCATCGGTGACACCGTTGTCGGCTTCAGGGACACGGTGATCGAGATCCTGAGCAAGCACGCCAAGGTCGACCTTTCCACCCTGGCCGAGCGCCAGAGCAAGGAAGGCAAGTACACTACCGTGCAACTGCACATCGTTGCCGAAAGCGAGAACCAGCTGCACGATATCAACAGCGCCCTGCGCGCGACCGGCATCGTGAAAATGGTGCTCTGATGTCCGCCTGCCTCGGTTTTCGCGCGCTTGGCCTGCAGCCCTACGAACCGGTGCTGGAGGCCATGCGTCGCTTCACCGAGCAGCGCAGCCCGGACAGCCAGGATGAAGTCTGGCTGGTCGAGCACCCCGCGGTCTTCACCCAGGGCCAGGCCGGCAAGGCCGAGCACCTGCTGGTACCGGGTGACATCCCGGTGGTGCAGACCGATCGCGGTGGCCAGGTAACCTACCATGGCCCCGGGCAGCTGGTGGCCTACCTGCTGCTGGATGTGCGTCGGCTGGGCTTTGGCGTGCGTGAGCTGGTCAGCCGTATCGAGCTAGCGCTCATCGACCTGCTCGCCAGTTACGATGTCCAGGCCGCGGCCAAGCCCGATGCCCCGGGCGTCTATGTCGACGGAGCGAAAATCGCCTCCCTCGGCCTGCGAATCCGCAACGGCCGTTCGTTCCACGGCCTTGCCCTGAACGTGGACATGGACCTTGCGCCATTCCGCCGAATCAACCCCTGCGGCTATGCGGGGCTGGCGATGACCCAGCTGCGCGACCTGGCAGGTCCGATCGAACTCGACGAGGTCAGGACAAGGCTGCGCGGACAGCTGGTCAAGCACCTCGACTACGCTGAGCAGACGACCCTCACGGGCGGAATCGACTGAATATGACAACTGTGCAAGAAGCCGTGCCGAACCTGATACCTACCCAGGATGCCACCCCGCGCCCAGCGCCGAAAAAGGTGGAAGCCGGGGTCAAGCTGCGTGGTGCCGAAAAGGTGGCGCGCATCCCGGTAAAGATCATCCCTACCGACGAGCTGCCGAAAAAGCCCGACTGGATTCGCGTGCGTATCCCGGTGTCGCCCGAGGTAGACCGCATCAAGCAGCTGCTGCGCAAGCACAAGCTGCACAGCGTGTGCGAAGAGGCATCCTGCCCGAACCTGGGCGAGTGCTTCTCCGGCGGTACTGCCACCTTCATGATCATGGGTGATATCTGTACCCGTCGTTGCCCGTTCTGCGACGTTGGCCATGGCCGGCCGAAACCGCTGGACCTCGATGAGCCGAAGAACCTGGCCATCGCCATTGCCGACCTGCGCCTGAAGTACGTGGTGATCACCTCGGTGGACCGTGACGACCTGCGTGACGGTGGTGCCCAGCATTTTGCCGACTGCATTCGCGAAATCCGCGCGCTGTCGCCGGGCGTGCAGCTGGAAACCCTGGTGCCTGACTACCGTGGGCGCATGGACATTGCCCTTGAGATCACCGCGCAAGAGCCGCCGGATGTGTTCAACCACAACCTCGAGACCGTACCGCGCCTGTACAAGGCCGCGCGCCCGGGTTCGGACTACGACTGGTCGCTGGACCTGCTGCAGAAGTTCAAGCAGCTGGTGCCGCACGTACCGACCAAATCGGGCCTGATGCTCGGCCTGGGCGAGACCGATGAGGAAGTGATCGAAGTGATGCACCGCATGCGCGAGCATGACATCGACATGCTCACCCTCGGGCAGTACCTGCAACCTTCGCGCAGCCACCTGCCGGTGCAGCGTTTCGTCCACCCGGACACCTTCGCCTGGTTCGCCGAGGAAGGTTACAAGATGGGCTTCAAGAACGTCGCGTCCGGGCCGCTGGTGCGTTCTTCGTACCACGCAGACCAGCAGGCTCACGAAGCCAAGATCAAGCTCTGAGCCAAGCACAGAGCCACGCATGCCGATGCGCGCCGAAGGGCGGCATCGGCATTTTTGTTTGTGCCGTACACGCTGCAAGGAGCCGCGATGAATTGCGCCGAAACCTTCCAACCCAGCCTGCCCGCCGCGCTGCCGCGTGATGCCTGTTTTGCCATCGTCGCGCCGGCGGGCGCGGCGCGGCTGGATACGCACAAGGTCAACCAGTGGTTCGTTGATCGAGGCTACAGTTGCCGCATCTACCCAGGTGCTCTTCAGGCCCAGGGCTACCTGGCGGGGCCGGACCGGCAGCGCTTGCAGGACCTGCATGATGCTTTCGCCGACCCGGCCATCGACGCCATTTTGTGCATGCGTGGGGGGTACGGCAGCATGCGCCTGCTCGACCAGCTCGATTTCGAACTGATCCGGCGCAACCCCAAGCCGCTGATCGGCTACAGCGACATTACCGCGCTGCACACGGCGATCTACCGGCATACCGGGCAGGTCACCTTCCATGGCGGGATGCTAAATGCCGACCTGTTGGGGGCCAAGTTGGCGCCCACCGAGGCTTCGTTGCTGGCGCAGCTGGGTGGGCATGTGCGGGCAGGTGAGCAGATCGTGCATCCCGCTGCGTTCGCCTTGAGCAGCGTGCTGCATGGGGTGGCCAGCGGGCCGCTGCTGGGCGGCAACCTGTCGATGCTGGGTGCAACCCTGGGGACGCTTGCCGAGTTGGATACCCAGGGTTGCATTCTGTTCATCGAGGACGTCAACGAGCCGCTGTACCGGGTGGACCGCTTGCTGACCCAGCTGCGCCTGGCGGGCAAGCTGGAGGGGGTGAGGGGTGTGCTGGTGGGGGACTTTGCCGGGATTACCACTGCGGCGTTGACGCCGTTGCTGGAGGACATTTTCGCGCCGCTGGGTGTGCCGGTGCTGGCCGGGTGGCGCAGTGGGCATTGTGACCCGAATGTGTGCTTGCCGCTGGGGGCTCGGGTCAGGCTGGACAGTGGTCGGCAGAGTTTGGTGTTGGAGCAGGATCTGTTCAAGGCTTGAGATTTTTGGGGCTGCTTTGCAGCCCTTCGCGGGCACGCCCGCTCCCACTGGGTTTGGCGCGATACCTGTGGGAGCGGGCGTACCCGCGAAGGGGCGCAACGCGCCCCCGCAATCTCACTGGCTACGCAGGCTCTCAAGCAGCTTATGGGTGGGATACCCGTCCGCCGGCCACCCCAGCCCCTGCTGCGCATTACGAATAGCCTTGCGGGTATTGGCACCGATAATGCCATCAGCATTGCCCGCCTCATGCCCACGGCTGTTCAACAGGTTCTGCAACTCCATACGCTCGCTGCGGCTGAGCGGCAAATCTTCTTTCGGCCAGCTGCCGGCAATGAAGCCCCAGCCCGTGAAGCGATCACCAAGCAGGCTGACCGCCAGCGCATAGGACGACGAATTGTTGTACTTGAGGATGGCGCGGAAGTTGTCCAGCACCAGGAACGCCGGGCCACGCGCGCCGGCTGGCAGCAGCAGGGCGGCAGACAGCTGGTTGCTACCTGCGGGCAGCTGGGTACCGGCAGGCAGTTTCACGCCCATTGCCAGCCACTCGCTCACCGGCTTGCGCAGCGCGCCATCGGCCTGCCAGTAATCGAAGCCAGGTGGCACCTGCACCTCGAAGCCCCACGGCTGGCCACGTTTCCAGCCCGAGCTCTGCAGGTAGTGCGCGGTCGAGGCCAGGGCGTCTGCCGTGCTGTTCCAGATGTCGCGGCGGCCATCGCCGTCGAAATCCACGGCATGGGTGTTGTAGGTGGTCGGGATGAACTGGGTCTGGCCCATGGCGCCGGCCCACGAGCCACGCATGGCTTCAGGCTGGATATCGCCATGCTGGATGATCTGCAGCGCGGCGATCAGCTGGTCCTGGGCAAACTGCGGACGACGGCCTTCATAGGCCAGGGTGGCCAGCGAGCGGATCACCGACTTGTTGCCCTGGTACTGGCCGAAGTTGCTTTCCATGCCCCATACCGCGACCAGCACCTGACGATCGACACCATAGCGCTGCTCGATACGGGTCAGCAGTTCGGCGTTCTGCTCCAGCAGTTTCTTGCCGTTGCGTACACGCAGGGGCGACAGGGCGCCTTCGAGGTATTCCCATACCGGGCGGGTGAACTCCGGCTGGCTGCGATCGGCCTTGATCACGTCCATGTCAGGGGTGACGCCGAGGAAGGCGCGGTCGAAGGTGTCCGGCGAAATGCCGGCTTGCACGGCTTGCTGGCGGAAGCCCGCCTGCCATTGCGCGAAGGTTTGCAGAGGCTGGATTTCAGTGCTGGTGTCGGGCGTCGTGCCGGGCAGGTTCACTACCGGGGCGGGCTGGGCGG
>NZ_NEJR01000022.1:0-71291 GCF_002113165.1 Pseudomonas sp. B19(2017) | reverse complement strand
ATATCCGAATTAGCCAAGAGTGTTCAAAAGACATTCTGGCAACAGAATTTCTTGACGACCATAGAGCATTGGAACCACCTGATCCCATCCCGAACTCAGCAGTGAAACGATGCATCGCCGATGGTAGTGTGGGGTTTCCCCATGTGAGAGTAGGTCATCGTCAAGATTCATTTCGCAAAACCCCTATCTGCGCATGCAGGTAGGGGTTTTGTCTTTGTGGCGCAAAAATCTCCAGCCCTACGCAATCCCCTGTGTGGGAGCGGGCAAGCCCGCGAAGCAGGCGACGCGGTGTATGGCACCGGCTGCGCCGGTGTTCGCGGCCACAGCCGCTGCCACAGGGACCGCGTGAACACGTGAGGAGCTTGGTGTCATTCGGTCCTTTCATATCCGCGTGATATCGTTCCCCCTCAGCCACCAGCGCCTGCCAGAGACCTCCCGATGCCCAACTCCACCCATCTTCACCCCGGCTTCATGATCGTCCACGGCAACCGCCTTGACGACCTGCGCAGCCTGGTGGTGAGCTGGATGCGTCGCTATCCCTTGGCGCCGCTGGAAAACGAAATCGCCTTGGTGCAAAGCAATGGTATCGCCCAATGGCTCAAGCTGGCCCTTGCCGAAGACCCTCAGGAAGATGACCAAGGCGGCTGCGGCATCGCCGCCGCCATCGACGTGCAACTGCCGGGCAGCTTCATGTGGCAGCTGTACCGCAGTGTGCTGGGCCGTGACGAAATTCCTGAAGTCTCCCTGCTCGACAAGGCACCGCTGACCTGGCGCCTGATGCGCCTGCTTCCGGCTTTGATCGAACGTCCGCATTTCGAGCCGCTACGGCGCTTCCTTACCGAGGACAGCGACCTGCGCAAGCGCTACCAGCTCGCCGAGCGCCTGGCCGACCTGTTCGACCAGTATCAGGTCTACCGCGCCGACTGGCTCAAGGATTGGGCGGCTGGTGAGCACGTCCTCAGTACCGCCCGCGGCGAGCGCAAGGCGCTGCCCCCGGGCAACCGCTGGCAGGCCGAGCTATGGCGGGCATTGCTGGAAGATGTTGGTGAACAGGGCATGGCGCAGAGCCGCGCCGGCGTACATCAGCGCTTCATCGAACGAATCGACAGCCTGGAGCACGCTCCTGCCGGGCTGCCTGCCCGGGTGATCGTATTCGGCATCTCCTCGTTGCCAGCCCAAGCCCTTGAGGCACTGGCCGGCCTGGCACGCTTCAGCCAGGTGCTGCTGTGCGTGCACAACCCCTGTCGCCACCACTGGGCCGATATCGTGGCCGACAAGGACCTGCTGCGCCACCAATACAAGCGCCAGCAACGCAAGCAGGGCATGCCCTTGCAGCTGGACGAGCAGTCGCTGCACCAGCATGCCCATCCCTTGCTGGCCGCCTGGGGCAAGCAAGGCCGCGACTACATCAACTTGCTCGACAGTTACGACGACCCTGGCAGTTACCAGGGCGTGTTCAGCGACGGCCGCATCGACCTGTTCAGTGACGGCTCGCCCACCACGCTGCTCAACCAGCTGCAGGACGATATCCTCGAACTGCGCCCGCTCGCCGAAACCCGCGAGCAGTGGCATCCCGTCGACCCGGCGACGGACCGCTCGATCCGCTTCCACATTGCCCACAGCCCGCAACGCGAAGTGGAGATCCTCCACGACCAGCTGCTGGCCCGGTTCAGCGCCGACCCTACCCTGCGCCCACGTGACGTGATCGTCATGCTGCCGGCCATCGACACTTACGCGCCGCATATCCGCGCCGTATTCGGCCAGTTGCAGCGCAGCGATCCGCGCTACATCCCGTTCACCCTCACCGACCAGGGTCAGCGTGGCCGCGAACCCTTGCTGATTGCCCTCGAACACCTGTTAAAGCTGCCGGACAGCCGCTTCGCAGTCAGCGAAGTGCTCGACCTGCTGGACGTACCGGCAGTCCGCGCCCGTTTCGGCATCCGCGAAAACGACCTGCCCACGCTGCATCGCTGGATCGAGGGGGCCGGCATTCGTTGGGGCCTCAATGCCGAGCAGCGTGCCAGTCTGGGCTTGCCCGCAGGGCTTGAGCAGAACAGCTGGCGGTTTGGCCTGCGGCGGATGCTGCTGGGTTATGCCGTAGGCGTGGGTGAGGCCTGTGATGGCATCGAACCCTACGATGAAATCGGTGGCCTGGACGCGGCGCTGATCGGCCCGCTGGTCGCCTTGCTCGACGCCCTCGATGTGGCCAGCCAGGCCCTGTCCGAGCCTGCCACTGTCAGCCAGTGGGGCGAGCGCCTGCATGCCTTGCTGCACGTGTTTTTCCTGGCTGAAGGCGAGCGCGACGAGTTCCTGCTGATGCAGTTGCAGGATCTGCGGGACGGCTGGCTGGAAGTGTGCGAGGCCGTCGGCCTGCAAGACCCATTGCCGCTGACCGTGGTACGCGAAGCCTGGCTGTCGGGCCTCGACCAGGGCAAATTGTCCCAGCGCTTCCTCGCCGGCTCGGTGAACTTCTGTACCCTCATGCCGATGCGCGCCATCCCGTTCCGGGTGGTCTGCCTGCTGGGCATGAATGATGGCGATTACCCCCGCGCTCAGCAGCCGCTGGACTTCGACCTGATGGCCAGCGACTACCGCCCCGGTGACCGCTCACGCCGTGAGGACGACCGTTACTTGCTGCTCGAAGCGCTGCTGTCTGCACGCGACCAGCTGTATGTCAGCTGGGTCGGGCGCAGCATCCGCGACAACAGCGAACGCCCGGCCTCGGTACTGATCGGCCAGTTACGCGATCACCTGGCGGCCGGCTGGAAGTTGGCCGGCGCGGGGCAGGGGCTGCCAGAAGAATCGGGCGAGCAATTGCTGCACGCACTGACCCAGGAGCACCCGCTGCAACCGTTCAGCCCACGCTACTTCCAGAAGGGCAGCCCGCTGTTCAGCTTTGCCCACGAGTGGCAGGTGCTGCACCAGCAAGGTCAGGAAGACGAGCAGGGCGACCCCGGCCTGGCGCCTTACCATGACGATGAGGCCTTGAGCCTGACCCAGCTGAGTGACTTCCTGCGCCATCCGGTGCGGCACTTCTTCAGCCAACGTCTGAAGGTGTACTTCGAAGCGCTGGAAGCACCGACCCCGGACGAAGAACCCTTCGTCCTCGATACCCTGCAACGCTACGGCGCCAGTGAAAGCCTGCTCGGTGCAGCGCTGGCCGAGCCGGACAATGCCGAGCAGGCCCTGCAGGCCCAGGCTCGGCGCTTGCAGGCCTGTGGCGTGCTGCCTCTGGCCGGCTTCGGCGAGCTGCTGCAGCGCGAGCTGATCGAACCCCTGCCGGACCTGCTGCAACGCCACCGCCAGTTATTGCAACGCTGGCCGCACTTGGTTGAGGGGTCATTGCCGGTGCATTTCGAGCACGGCCCGCACCGCCTTGAAGGCTGGCTGGGCCGGGTGTTCCAGGCGGATGACCAGAGCCTGCTCAGCATCACCACTGTTCCCAACACCATCAGTGCCGGGCGTAATGCCCTCAAGTGGCACCGCCTGATCGCGCCTTGGGTCACGCACCTGGCGGCCTGCGCAGCGGGCTACCCCTACAACAGCGCGCTGGTGGCCAGCGACCTGACCCTGCTGCTTGCGCCACTGCCGCAAGCCCAGGCGGCGCAACTGCTGGGCGACCTGCTGGTGGCCCGCCAGGCGGCAATGAATGCACCGTTGCCGGTCGCGGCCAAGACCGCGTTCGCCTGGCTGGCCCAGGACGATAGCGACAAAGCCCTGGCTGCTGCAGCCAGCGCCTACGAAGGTGATGAACGCACCAGCTTCGGCGAGCGCAGTGAAAGCATCGCCCTGGCCCGGCAGTTCCGCGACTTTGCCGCGCTCACCGCTGATGAAACCTTCGAAGGCTGGTGCGAAGCCTTGTACCGCCCATTGTTCAACGCCCCGTGGCAAACCCTGGGCAACCCGGAGAAAGGCGCATGACCCAGGACCGTCCACTGGCACTGAGTTTCCCCCTGCATGGCAGCCAGCTGATCGAGGCCAGCGCCGGCACGGGCAAGACCTTCACCATTTCGGCACTGTACTTGCGCCTGATCCTCGGCCACGGTGGCGAGCAGGGCTTTGGCCGCGAGCTGCTGCCACCGCAGATCCTCGTGGTGACCTTCACCGACGCGGCCACCAAAGAACTGCGCGAACGTATCCGCGCTCGCCTGGCCGAAGCTGCACGGTTCTTCCGTGGCGAGCTGACGGCGGCCGATCCGCTGCTGCATCAACTGCGTGACGACTACCCGGAAGAAGTCTGGCCACGCTGTGCCGGCCGCCTGGAGATTGCCGTGCAGTGGATGGACGAGGCTGCGGTGTCGACCATTCACGGCTGGTGCCAGCGCATGCTGCGCGAACATGCCTTCGACAGCGGCAGCCTGTTCACCCAGACCCTGGAAACCGACCACAGCGAGCTGCTGGGTCAGGTCATGCGCGACTACTGGCGGCGCTTCTGCTATGGCATGCAAGGCGACGCGCTGGCCTGGGTGCGTAGCCACTGGGGCAGCCCCGATGCCTTGCTGCCGCGGATACGCCCGCTGTTCGGTCGCGTGCGCACCCAGCAGGACGGGCCAGAGCCTGCCGCACTGATCCAGGCATCGCTGCAGCAGCGTGGCGAGCAGTTGGCCCGGCTCAAGGCGCCCTGGGCGCAGTGGGCCGAAGAACTGCGGCAGATCTGCCGTGATGCGCTGGCCGCCAAACAGGTTGACGGCCGCAAGATGCAGGCTCGGTACTTCGAACCCTGGTTCGACAAGCTCTGCGCCTGGGCCGCAGACGACCAACTGGCGGAACTCGACCTGGGGACTGGCTTCACCCGCCTGACCCCGGCGGGTATGGCCGAAGCCTGGAAGGGCGAACCACCCGAGCATCCGGCCCTCGACGCCATGCAAAGCTTGCAGCAACAGTTGCAGGCGCTGGACAGCCCGGATGCTCCGTTGCTCGAGCATGCCGCCAACTGGGTATCGGCACGCTTCGAAGTGGAAAAACGCCGGCGCGCGGAAATGGGCTTCGACGACATGCTCCTGCGCTTGCAGCACGCCTTGGCCAGCGAGGCCGGCGAGCGCCTGGCCAGCCTGATCCGCGAACAGTTCCCGGTGGCGTTGATCGACGAGTTCCAGGACACCGACCCGGTGCAGTACGGCATCTTCGAGCGCATCTACCAGATCAGCGAAAACCGCGCCGAAACCGGCCTGTTCATGATCGGCGACCCCAAGCAGGCGATCTATGCCTTCCGTGGCGCCGACATCTACACCTACCTCGCCGCCCGCCGTGCCACGAGTGGTCGCCTGCACAGCCTGGACACCAACTATCGCTCCAGCAAGGCCATGGTCGCGGCGGTCAACCAGGTATTCCTGCACGCCGAGGCACGTGAAGCAGGGCGTGGCGCATTCCTGTTCCGCGAGGCCGATGACAACCCGCTGCCGTTCATCGAGGTCCGCGCCAAAGGCCGTGGCGAGCAGCTGTTGATCGACGGTGAAGCCTGCGCAGCCCTGCAATGCTGGCATCTGCAAAGCGAAACGCCGGTCTCCGGCAGCGTTTACCGCCAGCAACTGGCAGCCAGTTGCGCCAGCCATATCGTCGCCTTGCTCAATGGCGGCCAGCAGGGCACGGCTGGTTTCCAGAATGCCGAAGGTGAACTGCGCCCGTGCCTGCCGTCCGATATCGCCATCCTGGTGCGCGATGGCCATGAAGCGCAGATGGTCCGGGCCGAGCTGGCCGCGCGCGAAGTGCGTAGCGTGTACCTGTCCGACAAGGACTCGGTATTCGCCGCCCAGGAAGCACACGACCTGCTGGCCTGGCTCAAGGCCTGCGCCGAGCCCGATTCGGAGCGCCTGCTCAAGGCCGCCCTGGCCAGCCTCACCCTCGATCTGTCGCTGGCTGCGCTGGACCGCCTGAACCAGGACGAGCGGGTCTGGGAAGACTGGGTCATGCGTTTTCGCCGTTACCGCGACACCTGGCAACGCCAGGGGGTGCTGCCGATGCTGCGGCACTTGCTGCATGACTTCCAGTTGCCGCGCACGCTGATTCGCCGCAGCGATGGCGAGCGGGTGCTGACCAACTTGCTGCACCTGGCCGAGCTGCTGCAGCAGGCCGCCGGCGAACTGGACGGCGAACAGGCGCTGATCCGCCACCTGGCCGAGCACCTGGCCAGTTCAGGCCAGGCTGGGGAGGAGCAGATTCTGCGCCTGGAGAGTGATGAGCAACTGGTAAAAGTGGTGACCATCCACAAGTCCAAGGGCCTGGAATACCCCTTGGTCTACCTGCCGTTCATCTGCACCGGCAAACCGGTGGATGGCAGCCGCCTGCCGCTGGCCTGGCATGATAGCGAGGGCAACGGCCACCTTACCCTCACCCCGGACCAGGAGCAGATCGAGCGCGCCGACGACGAGCGCCTGGCCGAAGACCTGCGCCTGCTCTACGTGGCCCTGACCCGCGCTCAGCATGCCTGCTGGCTGGGTGTCGCCGACCTCAAGCGGGGCAACCAGAAGAGCTCGCAACTGCACCGCTCGGCGTTCGGCTACCTGCTGGGAGGCGGTCTCGCCCTGGCGAGCTCGCAACAACTGACAGACTGGTTGCAGGCCTTGGCTGCAACGTGCCCGCACATCAGCTGCCCGGGCCTGCCGCAGGCGGATGACCAGACGTACCGCATGCCACATGCCGAACGCGAGCTGCTGCCTGCCCGCAAGCCGCGCCGTGCGGCGGGGGCCGAGCATTGGTGGATCGCCTCGTACAGTGCCCTGCGCGTCGGCGACCAGACCCTCGGTGCCGACAGCTCCCAGGCCCAGCAGTTACTGGACGATGAAGTGGTCGATAGCCAGGTGCTGCGCGAGGTGCCGGCCGACAGTGGCGATATCCATCGCTTCCCGCGCGGGCCCAACCCCGGCACCTTCCTGCATGGTTTGCTGGAATGGGTTGGCCGCGAGGGCTTCAGCCAGGTTAGCGGCAATGCACGGCTGATCGAGCGAACCGTTGGCCAGCGCTGTAACCGTCGTGACTGGACCGGCTGGATTCCCACCCTGACCCACTGGCTGCAGCGCCTGCTGGGCGAAGCGCTGCCATTGCCGGGCAACAACCTCAGCGTGACGCTCGGGCAGTTGCGCCACTACCAGATCGAAATGGAGTTCTGGTTCGCCAGCCACCAGGTCGATGCCGAACAACTCGACCACCTGGTAGCGCGCCACACCCACCCCGGCCTCGCACGCCCGGCGGCGCAGCCAACCGTGCTCAACGGCATGTTCAAAGGTTTCATCGACCTGGCCTTCGAGCTGGACGGGCGTTACTACGTGACCGACTACAAGTCCAACTGGCTGGGCCCGGATATCCAGGCCTACGATACCCAGGCCATGGAAAAGGCCATCCTCGAACATCGCTACGACCTGCAGTACGTGCTGTACCTGCTGGCCCTGCACCGCCAGTTGCGCGCCCGCCTGCCTGACTACGACTATGACCGCCATGTCGGCGGCGCCTTGTTCATCTTCTTGCGAGGCGCCAGCAGCAGCGGCCACGGCGTTTACCACGCCAAGCCGCCGCGTGAGCTGATCGAAAGCCTTGATGCGCTGTTCCGTGGCGAGCATCCGCCGGTACAGCAGGACCTGTTTGCCGGAGCCGTGATATGAGCCGAAGCCTCGTCGACCTGTTGCCCACCCCGTTGCACGCCGAGCACCTGCTCGCGCTGGCGCCACAGCATGACAGCGGCGACCTGCTGCAACTGCTTGATCGCTGGGTGGAACGGGGCTGGCTGCGTGCCCTGGACCGTGCATTCGTATCGTTCCTGGAAGAGCGAGCCCCCGGTAGCGATCCTCTGCTGTTGCTGGCCGCCGCCCTTGCCAGCCACCAACTGGGGCATGGCCATGTCTGCCTCGACCTGCAGCAGACCCTGGCCGAGCCCGATTTTGCCCTGTCGTTGCCGCCCGAAGGCGACGCCTTGACCGGCCCCTTGCTACTGCCCTCGCAGTTGCTCGCCGACCTCGACCTGCACGCCTGGCGCCAGCGCATTGCTGCCAGCCCGCTGGTCGCCGCCGGTGATACCCCGGGCCAGCAAGCGCGGCCCCTGGTGCTCAGCGGAGAGCGCCTGTACTTGCGCCGTTACTGGAGTTACGAGCGGCGCGTCGACCATACACTTCGCCAGCGCCTGACCCAGTCCGAAGCACCCCCGGCCGACTTGCGTGGCCGCCTGGCGCAGCTGTTCGACGGTGGCACGCCGGCTGGCCAGGTGGACTGGCAAAAGCTTGCCTGCGCCCTTGCCACCCGCGCAGGCTTCAGCATCATCACCGGCGGCCCCGGCACGGGCAAGACAACTACCGTGGTACGCCTTTTGGCCTTGCTGCAGGCGCCGGCGGTGGAGCAGGGCAGGCCATTGCGCATTCGCCTGGCCGCGCCGACCGGCAAGGCGGCCGCGCGCCTGACTGAATCCATTGGCCAGCAGGTCGAGCGCCTGCAGGTCAGCGCCGAGGTGCGCGGGCAGATCCCCACCGAGGTCAGCACCGTGCACCGCCTGCTCGGCAGCCGCCCTGGTTCGCGGCACTTCCGCCACCATGCCGGCAACCCGCTGCCGTTGGACGTGCTGGTGGTCGATGAGGCATCGATGATCGACCTGGAAATGATGGCCACCCTGCTGGATGCCCTGCCACCACGGGCACGCCTGGTGCTGCTGGGTGACAAGGACCAGCTGGCCTCGGTCGAGGCCGGCGCGGTACTGGGTGATCTGTGCCGGGATGCCGAGGAGGGCTGTTACTCGCCAGCGACCGCGGCATGGCTGGAGCAGACCGGTGGCGAGTCGCTGGCGGGCAGTGGCCTCAAGGCCGGCGATGAGCAGCGCAACCCGCTGGCCCAGCAGGTGGTGATGTTGCGCTTCTCGCGGCGTTTCGGCGAAGGCAGCGGTATTGGCCAACTGGCCCGGCTGGTCAACCGCCAGGACTCCCATGCGGCGCGCAACCTGCTGGCCGCGCCGCCGCCCGACGTGCACAGCCTGGCCCTGAAGCACGAACAGGACCGCGCCTTCGACCGCCTGTTGCTTGACGGCCTCAACCGCGGCAGCGATGGCCCACAGGGTTACCGCAGCTATCTGCGCACCCTTGGCCGCTTCCGCCCGGCACTCGATACCGCCGTTGACGACCCAGCGTGGGAGCAATGGGCGGCCAAGGTGCTGCACAGTTTCGAGGACTTCCAGCTGCTGTGTGCGGTACGCCGCGGTGCCTGGGGTGTCGAAGGCCTCAACGAGCGGGTGGCGCGGGTGCTGCACAATGCCGGGCTGATCGACAGCCAGCAGCCTTGGTACGAGGGGCGTCCGGTGCTGGTGACCCGCAACGACTACGGCCTGGGCCTGATGAACGGTGACATCGGCATCGCCCTGCGCCTGCCGGATGAGCGAGGGGCCCCTCTGCTGCGCGTGGCCTTCCCGCGTAACGACGGCAGTGGCGGCGTGCGCTTCGTGCTGCCCAGCCGGCTGAACGAAGTGGAAACGGTATTCGCCATGACCGTGCACAAGTCCCAGGGCTCGGAGTTCAGCCACACCGCGCTGGTGCTGCCGGATGCGCTCAACCCGGTGCTGACCAAGGAGCTGGTATACACCGGCATCACCCGCGCCAAGCACTGCTTCAGCCTGGTCGAGCCCCGCCAGGGTATTTTCGAAGAAGCGGTCGCGCGCAAGGTACGGCGTATTTCCGGGTTGATGCTGGAGCAGGTCTGACCCTGTAGTGAGCCAATAGGAGATCCCCTGTGGGAGCGGGCCTGCCCGCGAACACGGGCGCAGCCCGTGCCAGCCACCGTGGTGCCTGCTTCGCGGGCACGCCCGCTCCCACAAGGATCGCATGGGATCAGCGGCTTTCATACAAGCATGCGGCCATGTGCTATCGTTGCGCCGATATCGGAAAGGGCCTCAAGAGATTCCCCACATGAACGTGGCCGCAAGGCGGATGACGAGCTGTGCGCTTTCGCTATTGCTGGCCGCCCTGTTTCTTGCCTCAGGTCCGGCCCAGGCAGACCCAGGCATGACTGCTGCCCAGGCGCAACAACGGGCCAAGGCCGTCACCCAGGTGGTGCTGGGCATTTTCAGCTACGCACGCTGGCCCGTCGAACCTTTGCCCTTGCGCCTGTGCCTGGTCGGCCCGACCGAATACGCCGATGACCTGATCAAAGGGCATGTGCAGGAGTCCGGCCGAGCGCTGCAGGTGCGTCGGCTGCTGGCAGGCGATAGCCAGGTCGCCCAGGCCTGCGACGCCATCTACATCGGCAAACTCGACCAGGGCCAGCGCGACCGGCTGTTCGAGCGCGTCAGTGGCCACCCGGTGCTGAGCATCAGCGAGGCAGACGACCCGTGCACGGTAGGCAGCCTGTTCTGCTTGCGGGTCAGCGACCAGCAGGTAGCCTTTGAAGTCAACCTCGACTCGGTGGCACGCTCTGGTGTGCGCATCCACCCCAGCGTGCTGCAATTGTCGCGGCGCCGGGCAGGTCAGCCATGAAGCCGAGCGGCAAGCGTGGCATGCGCCCGACCCTGCGTTCGGTGCTGGGCCGTGGCCACCTCAGCGTCGCCTTGCTCGCCGTGGGCCTGGCAGGTGTTTCCCTGACCCTGCTGGGCGTGCTCGCCCTGCGTGTTTACGCCAACCACAACCTGCAGCTGATCGCCCGCTCGATCAGCTACACCGTGGAAGCGGCGGTGGTGTTTGATGACAGCGCTGCGGCCAATGAGTCGCTGGCGCTGATCGCCAGTGCCGAGGAAGTGGCCGAAGCCAGGGTCTTCAACCACGAAGGCGAGCAACTGGCGCATTGGCAGCGCAGCGATACCGGCGTGCTCGGGGGGCTCGAGGCGCAGGTTGCCACCGCCTTGCTGGATGAGCCGGTCAACCTGCCGATCACGCACCAGCAACAGCAGGTCGGGCGCATCGAACTGGTCGGCCAGGGGCGAAGCCTGTTGCTGTTCCTGCTCAGTGGGCTGGCCGGCATTCTGTTCTGCACGGTGCTCAGCGCATTGGCTGCCCAATACCTGTCGCGGCGTTTGCTCAGCGATATCGTTCGCCCGCTGCGGGGCCTCGCCAATGTCGCCCATGCCGCCCGCCGCGAGCGCAGTTTCGACCGGCGCGTGCCGGAAGCGCCGATTGCCGAACTCAACGAACTGGGCAATGACTTCAATGCCCTGTTGGATGAGCTGGAGGTTTGGCACAGCCACCTGCAGAACGAAAACCAGACCCTGGCCCACCAGGCCAGCCACGACAGCCTGACCGGCCTGCCCAACCGTGCCTTCTTCGAGGGGCGCCTGAGCCGCAGCGTGCGCAATGCCGAACGGCAGCAGGAGCACCTGGCGCTGCTGTTCCTCGACAGCGACCACTTCAAGCAGATCAACGACACCCTCGGCCATGCGGCGGGCGATGAAGTGCTGATCAGCGTCGCCGACCGCGTGCGTGCCCAATTGCGCGAGCACGACCTGGTGGCGCGCCTGGGCGGTGACGAGTTCGCCGTGCTGCTGACGCCTTTGCATTCGCGCCAGGACGCCGAGGACATTGCCGAGAAGATCGTTGCCAGCATGAAACTGCCGCTGCAGCTGGACAGTGGCCGCAGTATCGCTACCTCGTTGAGTGTCGGTATTGCCTATTACCCCGATGACGGCGCTGACCCCGCCAGCCTTCTGAATGCCGCCGATGCGGCGATGTACCAGGCCAAGCGCAAACGCCGTGGCCATTGGCAAGTGGCGCAGACGGAACGGTCCGCCAGCGAAATCAAGAACAGGAGTTGAACCCGTGATACAGGCTTTGCGTTTTCCTCTTTGGGCCTTGCTGCTCGCCGTGCTGGCGCTGACCGGCTGCCAGAGCGCTCCGCCCAAAGGCCTGAGTGCCGAACAGATTGCCGTGCTCAAGCGTGAAGGCTTTACCCCGACTGACGAAGGCTGGGCCTACGACTTGTCTGGCAAGGTGCTGTTCGGCAGCGACCTGGACAGCCTCAACAGCCAGAGCCAGGCGATTGTCGAGCGTATTGGCAAGGCACTGCTTGGCGTTGGCATAGAGGGCGTGCGGGTGGACGGGCATGCCGACTCGTCGGGCAAGGCGGCGTATAACCAGCAGTTGTCCGAGCGCCGGGCGCAGAGCGTGGCCAAGGCGCTGGTCGAGGTGGGCATGCAGGCGCAGAACATCCAGTCCCGTGGCCTTGGCAGTAGCCAGCCGGTGGCGGACAACCGTACCAGCGCCGGGCGTACCGAGAACCGGCGCGTGTCCATCGTGGTGGCTTCCTACTGACCACGGCCTCCCGAACGGGCTTTCCCGCGAAGCAGACAACTCGGTGCCTGGCACCGGCTGCGCCGGTGTTCGCGGGCACGCCCGCTCCCACAGGTACTGTGCTGGATTCGAGATTACGCTGTACCTGTGGGAGCTGGCTTGCCTGCGATGGGCTGCGCAGCAGCCCCATCATTCCTGAGCAAAGCGCATCTCCCGCGTCTCACCCATCAGCAACGGCGCATTCGCCTCCGTCACCCCGCGAATGTAATCCCACAACAAAGTGATCCGCTTCAACTTCCTCAAATCCTCCCGGCAATACATCCAGAACTGCCGCGTCACCTCGATCTCTTGCGGTAACACCGTCACCAGCCGCGGGTCCTGCGCCGCCAGGAAGCACGGCAGGATCGCCAGCCCGCGCCCCTGCAACGCTGCCGTGTACTGCGCAATCACGCTGGTACTGCGCAAATGCGCGCTGGCGCTGGGGATCAGGTTGGCCAGGTACAGCAGCTCCGAACTGAACGCCAGGTCGTCCACGTAGCTGATGAACGGATGCCTGGCCAGGTCCGCGATCTGGCGGATCGGTGCGTGGCTGTCCAGGTAGTCCTGGGTTGCGTACAGCCGCAAGCGGTAGTCACACAGCTTGCAGCACACATAAGGCCCATGCTCTGGCCGCTCAAGGGCAATGACGATGTCCGCCTCGCGCTTGGACAGGCTGATGAAGTGCGGCAGCGGCAGGATATCCACCGAGATTGCCGGGTAGGCATCGACAAAGTGGCTTAGCTGCGGGGTGACGAAGAAGCTGCCGAAGCCTTCGGTGCAGCCCATGCGCACATGCCCCGACAACGCCACGCCCGAGCCGGACACCTGCTCGCAAGCCATGTGCAGCGTGCTCTCGATCGACTCGGCATAGCCCAGCAGGCGCTGGCCCTCGGCGGTGAGTACAAAGCCGTTGGTCCGGGACTTCTCGAACAGCAAGGTGCCCAGTGCCCCCTCCAGCGAGCTGATGCGCCGCGACACGGTGGTGTAGTCCACACTCAGGCGTTTGGCGGCGCTGCTGGCCTTGCGGGTACGCGCCACTTCAAGGAAGAACTTCAGGTCGTCCCAGTTGAGTGCGCTCAGGGATGTGAGGTCTTTTTGCATGATGATCCGGTTTTTTTGTGCGTTCTTGTTGGATGTTTGCACATCTATACTCGAAACAAGCCTCTGGACGCTACCTCGCGTTTGCCCGGCAATGGCGATCTCGTCCCGACAATAATTCCAAGGAGAACGCAGATGAACGCACCGCAATCCCCTGCCCAGACCAAAATCGAACAGGTCAAGCTGCTGATCGACGGCCAATGGGTCGAATCCAGGACCACCGAATGGCGCGACATCGTCAACCCGGCCACCCAAGAGGTGCTGGCGCGCGTACCGTTCGCCACCGTCGAAGAAGTCGACGCGGCCGTGGCCGCTGCCCACCGCGCCTTCCAGACCTGGCGCAACACCCCGATCGGCGCGCGCATGCGCATCATGCTCAAGCTGCAGGCGTTGATCCGCGAGCACACCAAACGCATCGCCCAGGTGCTCAGTGCCGAGCAGGGCAAGACCCTGGCCGACGCCGAAGGCGATATCTTCCGCGGCCTGGAAGTGGTCGAGCATGCCGCCTCCATCGGCACCCTGCAGATGGGCGAATTCGCCGAGAACGTTGCCGGCGGCGTCGATACCTACACCCTGCGCCAGCCGATCGGCGTGTGCGCCGGCATCACCCCGTTCAACTTCCCGGCGATGATTCCGCTGTGGATGTTCCCCATGGCCATCGTCTGCGGTAACACCTTCGTACTCAAGCCGTCCGAGCAGGACCCGCTGTCGACCATGCTGCTGGTCGAGCTGGCACTGGAGGCCGGCGTACCGGCTGGCGTGCTCAACGTGGTGCACGGCGGCAAGCAGGTGGTGGATGCCATTTGCACCCACCAGGATATCAAGGCGATTTCCTTCGTCGGTTCCACCGAAGTGGGCACCCACGTGTACAACCTGGGTAGCCAGCACGGCAAGCGCGTGCAGTCGATGATGGGCGCCAAGAACCATGCGGTGGTGCTGCCCGATGCCAACCGCACGCAAACCGTCAACGCCTTGGTCGGTGCCGCCTTCGGCGCGGCAGGCCAGCGCTGCATGGCGACCTCGGTGGCGGTGCTGGTCGGCAAGGCCCGCGAATGGCTGCCGGACATCAAGGAAGCGGCCAGCAAGCTCAAGGTCAGTGCCGGTTGCGAGCCAGGCACCGATGTCGGCCCGGTGGTTTCCAAGCGCGCCAAGGAGCGTGTGCTGGGGCTGATCGAAAGCGGTATCAAGGAAGGCGCCAAGCTGGAACTCGACGGCCGCGACGTCAGCGTGCCGGGCTACGAGCAAGGCAACTTCGTCGGCCCGACCCTGTTCTCGGGGGTGAAGACCGACATGCAGATCTACACCCAGGAAATTTTCGGCCCAGTGCTGGTGACCCTGGAAGTCGATACTCTCGACGAGGCCATCGCCCTGGTCAACGCCAACCCGTTCGGCAACGGCACCGGCCTGTTCACCCAGAGCGGCGCGGCAGCCCGCAAGTTCCAGAGCGAAATCGACGTGGGCCAGGTCGGCATCAATATCCCGATCCCGGTACCGGTACCGTTCTTCAGCTTCACCGGTTCGCGTGGCTCCAAGCTCGGCGACCTCGGCCCGTACGGCAAGCAAGTGGTGCAGTTCTACACTCAGACCAAGACCGTCACGGCCCGTTGGTTCGATGACGACAGCGTCAACGACGGTGTGAACACCACCATCAGCCTGCGCTAAGGAGACAGTCATGCGTATCGCATTCATCGGCCTCGGCAACATGGGCGCCCCCATGGCTCGCAACCTGATCAAGGCCGGGCACCAACTTAACCTGTTCGACCTGAACAAGGCCGTGCTGGCCGAACTGGCAGAACTGGGCGGGCAGATCAGCCCTTCGCCAAAGGTCGCGGCGGCCGACAGTGAGCTGGTGATCACCATGCTGCCGGCGGCTGCCCATGTGCGCAGCGTGTACCTGAACGAGGACGGTGTGCTGGCCGGCATTCGCCCGGGCACGCCGACCGTGGATTGCAGCACCATCGACCCGCAGACTGCGCGTGATGTGTCCAAGGCCGCAGCGGCCAAGGGCGTGGACATGGGCGATGCGCCGGTGTCCGGTGGCACCGGCGGCGCGGCGGCAGGTACCCTGACCTTCATGGTCGGTGCCAGCGCCGAGCTGTTCGCCACCCTCAAGCCGGTATTGGAACAGATGGGCCGCAACATCGTGCACTGCGGTGAAGTCGGCACCGGTCAGATCGCCAAGATCTGCAACAACCTGCTACTGGGCATCTCGATGATCGGCGTGTCCGAGGCCATGGCCCTGGGCAATGCGCTGGGCATCGACACCAAGGTGCTGGCCGGCATCATCAACAGTTCGACCGGGCGTTGCTGGAGCTCGGACACCTACAACCCATGGCCGGGCGTCATCGAGACTGCGCCGGCATCGCGTGGCTATACCGGTGGTTTTGGCGCCGAGTTGATGCTCAAGGACCTAGGGCTGGCCACCGAGGCTGCGCGCCAGGCGCATCAGCCGGTAATCCTGGGTGCCGTGGCCCAGCAGCTGTATCAGGCCATGAGCCTGCGTGGCGAGGGTGGCAAGGACTTCTCGGCCATCGTCGAGAGTTATCGCAAGAAGGATTGACGCAAGAGGTGGGCTTCATCGCGGGCCAGGTGGCTTTCCCTCTGTAACTGCGCACCAGATGGAAGGGCGCCTGATCCGCGATTTTTTTTGTTCGCGATTCAGCAGGCAGCCTACGACCCTGTGGGAGCGGGCATGCCCGCGAACACCGGCAAAGCCGGTGCCATCCACCGTGTTGCCTGCTTCGCGGGCGCGCCCGCTCCCACAGAGAGGGGGTGTAAGCCTTGATCAGGCGAAAACGAAGTACTTGCGCACCGTCTCGACCACTTCCCAGGTGCCTTTCATCCCCGGCTCGATCACGAACACATCACCCGCTTTCAGGTGCTTCGGCTCTTCGCCTTCCGGGGTGATGATGCAGTAGCCATCGAGGAAGTGGCAGAACTCCCACTTCTCGTAGTTGACCTCGAACTTGCCCGGGGTGCAAATCCAGGTGCCCATGATCTTGCTGCCGTCGGCCGACAGGTAAGCGTTGAGGTTGACGGTGTGCGGATCGCCGCCGATGCGCTTCCACTTGGTGGCGTCCACGACCGGCGTCGGGCAGGTTTCGCGCAGGACGGTGATGAAATCGGACATGGCACAACTCCTGGTGACTGGCTGAATGACTCGTCACCATAGGGCCATTGGCCGAGCCGCAGTTGCCTGGGTTCGACGTCCAGCTGTCTGGTCGCGCTATGCCAGGCGGTTGACCTCGACGGTGATGTGCGCCAGTTCTTCGTGTACGCCCATGGCCTGGCGCACGCTGTCGGCGCTGAGCTCGGCCCGGGCGGCCAGGCCGAGAATGCAGGCGTACTGGTCCTTGCCCACGCGCCAAACGTGCAGGTCGGTAATGCTGGCCGGCACCGGCAGCTGCGCGACCACCTCGCGGATTTCCTCCACTACCGGCGCATCCATCTCCGCATCCAGCAGCACTCGCCCGGTATCGCGCAACAGCCCGCGGGCCCACAGCGCTACCAGCAGCGCACCGACCAGGCCCATGACCGGGTCGAGCCAGCCGGCGCCCCAGTATTTGCCAGCCAGCAATGCGACAATCGCCAGCACCGAGGTGGCGGCATCGGCCATCACATGCAGATAGGCCGAGCGCAGGTTCAGGTCGTGGTGATGGTGGTCATGGCCATGGTGGTGATGATCATGATGGTGATGGTCATCACGCAGCAGCCAGGCGCAGATCAGGTTGACGGCCAGGCCCACGGCGGCGATGAAGATCGCCTCGTCGTAGTGGATCGGCCCTGGTGCCAGCAGGCGCTCCACCGACTGGAAGGCCATCAGCCCGGCCACGCCCAGCAACAGCAGGGCGCTGGAGTAGCCGCCAAGAATCTCGATCTTCCAGGTGCCGAAGGCAAAACGCCGGTCGCCGGTATAACGCCGCGCGGCGGCGTAGGCCAGCAGCGACAGGCCCAGGGCCAGGGCATGTGAGCTCATGTGCCAGCCGTCGGCCAGCAACGCCATGGAATTGAAGAACCAGCCACCGGTAATTTCCGCCACCATCATCACCGCGGTCAGCCACACCGCCAGGCGGGTCTTGCGCTCGGCGCCCAGGTTGCTGGTATGGAACTGGTGGCTGTGCTGCCAGCGGTCTGAGGTTTGTGTCGCCATGGTTTATCATGCTCCCGGAACGTCGAGAAATATACTATACCCCAGTATACCTAGAAAGGTGTGAAACCCAATGGCACATACCCTGAAGAGCAAGAAGCAGCTGCTGACCCGGGTGCGCAAGATCAAAGGCCAGGCCGCCGCCCTGGAGACAGCGCTGGAGCAGGACAAGGACTGCTTGGCGATCCTGCAGCAAATTGCCGCCGTGCGCGGCGCGGTGAACGGGCTGATGGCCGAAGTGATGGAAGGGCATATCCGCGAACACCTGGTGGCGGACGGGCTGACTGCCGAGGAGCGGCAGGACGAGGCGGACAAGGTGGCGACGTTGCTGCGGTCGTACCTTAAGTAGCAGACCGGTGGTTCCGATACCCCAGGGGGTATTGGTACCCGATGGGACTTGCTGATTTCCTACGTGTCAGAAGGCATGTTCTTGCTTTGCCATCCAGTCTGTCCGCTGGTCGCGACACGTGTGCATAGTGTGTAGTGCGCTTTGTTCTGGCCAATTCGGTGTGTATGATACACATCGACTGCCGAGGAAGAATGAATGCGCAGTCGTGAAGTTATCCAGCTTATTGAAGCCGACGGTTGGTACCAGGTTGATGTGAAAGGTAGTCATCACCAGTTCAGGCACCCGACAAAAAGGGGGCGAGTCACGGTTCCTCATCCCAGGAGTGAGCTCCCCCAAGGGCACAGTACGCAGCATCTTGAAGCAGGCTGGCTTGGTTCAAGCCAGCGGCACTGCCAGCACGAGCATCAACGGAGGTAGTCAATGAAATTCCCGGTCGTATTGCACAAAGACGCCGACTCGGACTACGGCGTGACCGTTCCTGATGTGCCCGGTTGCTTCAGCGCCGGTGCCACTGTTGCAAAAGCACTGGAGAATGTTCAGGAAGCGCTGGCACTACATTTTGAAGGGTTGGTCGCAGATAACGAGGCATTGCCGCAGGCACAGGAAGTCGACATCCATGTGGCGAACCCTGACTATGAAGGTGGGGTCTGGGCCGTTGTGGATTTTGATGTCACCCCGTATCTGGGCAAGGCGGTTCGCTTCAATGCAACGCTGCCGGAAAACCTGCTTCAACGAATCGACGAAAAAGTGAAGCGTGATCATCGCTATGCGTCCCGCTCCGGTTTTCTGGCTTCGGCTGCACTGCGAGAGTTGGCGCTTTCACACTGATCGGTGCGCACGCTTTCACTATGCCCACCAATACCGCACAAAGTGGAAGAACACCGGCGCGGCAAAGCACACCGAATCCATGCGGTCGAGCATGCCGCCGTGGCCCTCGATCATGTGCCCCCAGTCCTTCACCCCGCGGTCGCGCTTGATCGCCGACATCACTAGCCCGCCGAAGAAGCCCATTGCGTTGACCGCCAACGCCATGAGTGCGGCCTGCCAGAAGGTGAAGGGGGTGATCCAGCACAGCAGTGCGCCGACCAGGGTGGCCAGTGCCACCCCGCCGGCCAGGCCTTCGACGGTCTTGGATGGCGACAGGTTGGGCGCGACCTTGTGCTTGCCGAACAGCTTGCCGCACACGTACTGCAACACGTCGCTGATCTGCACCACCAGGATCAGCCAGGCGATCAGCAGCAGGTTGCGGCCCTCGTAACCCGGGATATCCAGGGTCATCAATGCCGGCACCGATGACACGCAGTACACCGCGATCATCAGCCCCCACTGTACCTTCGAGGCGCGTTCGAGAAAGCGCGTGGTGTCGCCGCCGAAGCTGGCCAGGATCGGCAGCAACAGGAACAGGTACACCGGGATGAAGATGCTGAACAGCCCGTACCAGTCCATGGCGATCAGCACGTACTGCACCGGCAGCGCCACATAGAACGCCGCCACCAGCGCCGGGTAGTCGCTGCGCCGGGTCGGGGTGAGAGTCATGAATTCGCGCAGGGCGTAGAACGATACGCCGTAGAACAGCACGATTACGCCGTACTTGCCGAACAGGAAGGCGATGCCGATCACCAGCACCATCACCCACCAGGCGTTGATGCGGGCGTTGAGGTTGTCGATCACCGCGTGCGGGGCGGGGCCGGCGCGCCACTTGAGCAGGCGGCCGATCACGCTGGCGAGTAGCAGCAGGGCACCGATGCCGGCAAACAGGGAAAGGGTGTTGTCGTCCATCTCAGGCATCCTTGGGGGCCAGGTTCAGCAGGGCCTGGCTGGCCCGCTCGAGGAAGGCTTGCTTGTTTTCATCCGGCTGCAGGTGCAGCGGTTCGCCAAAGCTCAATGTGCACAGCAACGGCAATGGCAGGGCGCGGCCCTTGGGCATCACCCGGTTCAGGTTGGCGATCCACACCGGCACCAGTTCGACCTCGGGGTTGGCTGCTGCCAGGTGGTACAGCCCGCTCCGGAAGGGCATCAGCGGCTCGTCGCCGAGGTTGCGGGTACCCTCCGGGAAGAAGATCAGCGAGTCGCCTTGGGCCACGGCTTCGAGGATCGGCTGCAATGGGCTGCCCTGGCCGGCGCTGTGCTGCCGGTTGATCAGCACACCATTGAAGACCTTGCGGATAAGAAAATCGCGAATGCCCGGCCTGGCCCAGTAATCGGCACCGGCTACCGGACGGGTACGCTTGCGCAGCGGCTGCGGCAGCGAGGCCCACAACAGTACGAAGTCGCCATGGCTGCTGTGGTTGGCGAAGTACAGGCGCTGCACCGGTAGCGGCGTGCAGCCCAGCCACAGGGCGCGGGCGCCGGTGATCAGGCGGGCGGCGGAGGTGATGAGGTAGGCGGTCAGGTTGGCGAGCATGGATCGGTAGTCATCCCTTCAAAGGCAGTGTCAGCAGGGTAGCCAGGGCCAGCGACAGTTGCAGGCCCAGGCACACTGCCTGGCGGCGCAACAGGGCCAGCGCGGCCTGGCTGCGTGCAGGCCAGGCGCGGGAGTCGGTGGCCTGCGGTTTGAGTTTCAGCTCGAACAGAACGTGGTCCAGGGCCTGGGTATCCGTCGCCAGGTCGTGGCTGGCGGCCAGGCGGGCGAACAGTTCGGCATCCAGGGCTACGCGGATGGCCCAGTACTTGTGCAGCACGCCCAGTACCAGCAGCACAATGCACAGCAGGCTGGCCAGCGGTTGCAGCTGGGCACCCAGCAAGGGCGCCAGGCCGTAGGCCAGGGCCAGCAGGGTGAGGCCGTCCGACAGGCGTGCCAGTTGCTCGCCACGGCCCAGCAGGCTGGCCACCACGTGCAGGTTCATGGTTGCGCCCCCAGCTGTTGCACGGCCTGGCGGTGCGTGCTGTGCAGGACTACGCCTGGGCGGGCCTTGCGGATCAGCGCTTCGGCCTGACGAGCATCACTGCAGCGGCCCGTGAGCACCAGCCAGGCGGCCACGGCGCTGGCGCTGCGCGAATAGCCCAGGGCGCAGCAGACCAGCACCGGGCCCTGGGAGCGCAGGCGTTCGATGGTTACGGCGGCCTGGTGCAGCAATGGGCTTTCCGGGGCGATCAGGTCCAGGGTGGGAAAACATGCGTAGCCAACGGCGGACGCGACCTGTGTAGGAGCGGCCTTGTGTCGCGAAAGGGCTGCGCTGTCCTGAACATGACACGGTAGCTCTGCACACAAATCGACCACCGCAGCGAACCGCGCGCCACGCCCTGGAACCCGCCCGAGGTAGACGCCATCACACACTTCATCCGCCTGCGGATGCCGCCAGGTCCACAGCCGTGAATTGATCCACGCCCCCACCAGGTACGGCGCCAGCAGCCAGCTGGCTGCCTTCGACAAGCGCCCATCAGCGCCTTTCTGAAACCCGCCTGCACCGAGCACGGCATAGTTCAGCGCCACCAACGCCAGCGACACGGCTGGCCAGGCCAACCACAGCCAGGCCCCGCCCAGCGTGATGGCAGGCACTGCGCACAGCAACCCACCCATTGTATAAACCAACGCCAACCGCCAACGCTTGGCATCCCGCGCAAAGCGCGCCTGCTGCCAGGGCAGCGGCCCTTGATGTGGCCACAACCAGATGCAGGCAAACCCGGCCAGTGCTCCTGTGGGAACGTCCACGAAATGGTGCTGCCAGGTGGTCAGCACCGACACCCCGATCAGTGCCATCCAGCCATGCATCAGCCAACGCCAGGGCTGGCGCTGTACGTGCCGGGCAAACATCGTCCAGATGATCACCAGCAGGGCGATATGCAGCGAAGGCGCCTGGTTGAAAGGCTTGTCGAAGCCCATCAGTACATCGAACATCCAGCCGAATACCCCGCCCAGTTCCGGTCGTTCGAAGGTGAAGCGCAGTGGCCAGAGCAGGAAGCAACTGACGCTGATCAGCTGTGCGGTCAGCAGCGCCAGCGCGTGCCGGTCCATCTCCTGGCGCGTGCGCGGCAGCAGGAAGGAAAAGCCGTAGAGCAGGTCGATCGACCAGTACGGGATGATCGTCCACGGCCACAACGGCATGCGGCTTTCCCAGCCGAACACCAGGCTGCCGACATCACCGCGCCCGGCGGTATGGTTGTTCGCCAGCCCGTAGCTGAGGAAAAACAGCGGCCCCAGCAATAGCAGCCAGAACACGCCCCGGCGAATCAGCCCGGGCTCGCGCGATGGGTTCATTCAGCGCACCCGTTGTGCCAGGCTGACGCTGAAAATGCCCCATTCATCGATGCGCTGGGCCAGCTTGCGGAACCCTGCGGCTTCCACCAGCTGGTCCATCTCGGCCTGGCTGCGGCGGCGCATTACCCAGGCCTCGCCGCCGCGGTGACTGGTGAGGGCGCGGGCGATCATCTCCAGTTGCGGGTGCCACGGCTGGCCGGTGTAGACCAGGTAACCGCCATCCTCCAGCGCGTCGGCCAGGCCGGCCAACGAGTTGCCTACCAGCTGGTTGCTGGCGAACAGTTCATACAGGCCGGAGACCACAGCCAAGGTAGGCGGTTGCTCCAGCGTGGCCAGGCTCTGGCGGTCGAAGGCATCGCCCTGGACGAAGCGGGCGATATCAGCCAGGCCTTTTTCCGCGATCAGCGCGCTGCCTTGCTGCACGTTCAGCTCGCTGTAGTCGCGCAGCAGGATCGAGTCTGGCAGTTGCTCCAGCTCTTGCAGGGCTTCGAGGATGTAGCGGCCATGGCCGGCAGCGATATCGACGATGTGTACTGGCCGTTGCTGTTCGCGCAGTTGGGCGATGGCCAGGCGCAGCAGCTCTTCGACGTGCAGCTTGCGCTGGCGGATGCCACGCCAGCCGATGGCATCGAGATAGTTCCGGTCGACCAGGCGGCCGAGCTTGCCATTGCCGGTCGCCTGGTTGCGGTAGACGTAGTCGAGGGTACTGCCGGAATCGAAACCTGTGTCGAAACCCAGCTTGACGCCTTCGGACAACCCCTTGCCCAGGCGCAGCGCGGCACGAGTGGCGCGCCAGTAAAGGTCGCGGGGCGAGTTGCGCGGCAGCGGTGCGGCCAGGCTCTCGGCCTCGGCGCAGCTGGCGCCGGTCTTGTCGGCATCGAGCAGTGACGGCAATGCGGCGGGGCTGGCGAAGCAATGTTCGACGAACCGCTCGATGCGCCGCAGGGCATGGGCCCGATCACGCTCGCCAAGGGTGTCGTGGAAGAAGCCTGGCAGGATGTGCATTTCCTTGCGCGTACTGCCCAGGCGTTCGAAGAAGCGCTCCTGCGGCTGGCGTTCGACCACCAAGTCGGCACCGGACACCAGCAGTTGGATCGGCAGCTGGATAGCCTGGGCATCCGCCACCACGCGGTCGGCGGCTTCGTACAGGCCCAGCAGCATGGTCACCGAAATCGGTCGGCTGATCAGCGGATCGGCTACATACGACATGACCCGCTCAGGGTCGTGGGTGAGCAAGCGAGGTTTGACGTAGCTGTTGACGAAGAAATTGCCGCGCACGGCCTTCAGCAGCTTCAGGCCGGGGCGGGCGAACGGTACGTACAGCTTGACCTTGAACGCTGGCGAGGCCAGCACCAGGCAGCGCACCTTGGGTGCGTAGTCATGGGCCCAGGTGGCGACCAGCACGGCCCCGACGCTCTGTGCCAGCACCACCAGGTCCTGTTCGGCGATGCCGTGGCGGGCCTGGATATGCTCGATGAAGGTCTGCACATCGCGCACGCTGGTGGCGAACCCCGGGCTGTCGCCGCGCGCGCCCGGCGACTGGCCGTGGCCACGGGCATCCCAGGCGAAGAAGTCGTAGCCTGGCATGTCCAGTTCATCGGCCAGGTGGGCCATGCGCCCGCCATGTTCGTGGCCGCGGTGGAACATCACCACGGCCCGGCGTGGCTGGTGTTGGTTGCGGGTGGCAGGCCAGTGACGGTAGTGCAGCTCGACGCCGTCATGGGTGGAGAAGTGCTGCGTTTGCGCTTGGCGCATGGTCGACATCCTTTTACGACGGCAGTGGGCTCAGCGGGTTTCGGCCAGTCCCAAGCGAACCCGGTTGTAGAGGGTATAGAGCGAGAGTGCGAGGATGACCAGCAACAAGCCGTTGATCCAGGCACCGTTCAGCAGGCCGAAGGCGACACCGGTGCCCAGCACGCCGAAGGCGAAGGCCCGGTCGCTCTTGCCCATGGGCCCGTCGTAGCGCCGAGAGGCACCGGCCAGCGGGCCCATGACACCGGCGTATTCGCTGAAGGTGGCGCTGAGCACCACGAGTACGACCAAGGCTGGCGATACACCAGCCAGCAGCGCGAAGGGCAGGTACAGCGCGGCGTCGGCGATCACGTCGCACAGTTCGTTGAGGTAGGCGCCGAGGGTGGATTGCTGGCCGAATTCCCGGGCGAGCATGCCGTCGACGGCGTTCAGCGCCATGCGCAGCAGCATCCAGACCGGCACCAGGATGAACAACCAGGCGAGATGCGGGAGGGCGGCCAGCAGCAGGCCCAGCAGGACGGATAGCAGGGCTGCGGCGACGGTGACCTGATTGGCGGTGACGCCGCGGTCGTGGAGGCGCTGGACAGCAGGGCGGAGCAGGGCCTGGAAGCGCGGTTTGAGCTGGTAGATCGATGCCACGGGAAAATCCTTTTCGGTGGGGCGTTAGGGCGCCATTGTGTGCGAGCCTTCTTCGCGGGTAAACCCGCTTCCACAGGCATAGCGTCAATCCGAGAGATAGCGCAATACCCCGTGGGAGCGGGCTTGCCCGCGAACACGGGCGAAGCCCGTGCCATCCACCGCGGTGCCTGTTTCGCGGGCATGCCCGCTCCCACAGGTACAGCATCAACCCGAGAGATAGCGCATACCTTGTGGGAGCGGGTTTACCCGCGAACACGGGCGAAGCCCGTGCCATCCACCGCGTCAGCTGGTGAGGGTGGTTACCAACCCTGCGGCATACCCCGGCAATGCTGAAAAATCGCGTGCACACAACAGCAAGCGGCGATTGGCCCATGGTTCTGTGAGCGCTACCCAATGCAACGGCAACAGCCCCTGCCAACGCTTCACTGCAGCGAGGGGTACCACTCCAACCCCGGCCCCGCCGGCAACCATGCGGATCACCCCATCGAACCCCTCGGCCCGCACCCGAACCCGCATCCGCCGCCCTTCGCGCAGCGCCTGCTCTTCCAGGTACAACGCCAATGCACTACTGGCCCCCAGTCCGACGTAGCCATGGGCCAGGCTATCGATGAAGCTGGGTGCGATCTCGCTGGCCAACGGGTGGCGCAGCGGCGTTACCAGCACCAGCGGGTCGTCGCGAAACGGCCGGGTTTGCAGGTGCTCGCTGGGCGCGGCAGTGGAAACGATGCCCAGGTCCGCCATGCCTTGGGTAATAGACTGCACGATGCGCAGGCTCGGCAACTCCTGTACATCCACGCTGATTGCGGGGTTTTCAGCCAGGTAGCCTGCCAGCAGTTCCGGCAGGTACTCCGTGAGCGCAGCCGTGTTGCACAGCAGGCGCACCTGGCCCTGTTGCCCTTGTGCGTACTGGCCCAGGTCGAACTGCAGGCGCTCGACCTGCTGCGTGATCAGCCGGGCATGCTGCAGCAGTGCCTGGCCGGCCGGGGTCGGTTGCACACCACGGCGGTTGCGTTCCAGCAAAGGGATGCCCAGCGATGCTTCCATGGCGCGGATGCGCGCGCTGGCTGCTGCCAGCGACAGATGGCTGCGGCTGGCGCCGGCGGTGATGTTGCCGCACTCCAGGGTGTGCTGGAACAGCCTGAGGTCGATCAGGTCGAAATGCATGTGGCTCTGTCCTGGCAAGAGTCTGGCTGAGTATATGGCAGATTTTCAGCCCGGCTGGCACACGCCATCATCGGCCCATGGATACCTTGCTCGCTTTCTACCAGAATATTGGCCCAGCGCTGTCGCTGCTGGTGGTACTGACCTTCCTGCTGGCCGGCGCGGTGAAGGGGGTGATCGGCCTCGGCCTGCCGACCATTGCCATGGGGCTGCTGGGCCTGGCTATGCCACCGGCGCAGGCTGCGGCATTGCTGATCGTGCCTTCGACCCTGACCAATCTATGGCAGCTGGCCAGCGGCGGGCACCTGCGGCGGTTGCTGGCACGCTTGTGGCCAATGTTGGCCATGATCCTGGTCGGTACCTTGCTGGGCAGCGCCTGGCTGGGGATCAACAGCGGCCCTTGGGCCGTGCATGCACTGGGCGCGGCCTTGGTGGTGTATGCGCTGTACGGGTTGGTCGGCCCGGGCTTGTGCCTGGCGCCGGGGCGGGAGCGTTGGCTGGGGCCGCTTTGCGGGCTGGTTACGGGCGTGGTCACGGCGGCAACCGGGGTATTCGTGATACCGGCGGTGCCCTACCTGCAGAGCCTGGGTTTGAACCGGGAACAGATGATTCAGGCCCTGGGCCTGTCGTTCACGGTTTCGACCCTGGCCTTGGGCGTTGGCCTGGCCGGGCAGGATGCCTTGGGTGGCCAGGCACTGGGTGCTTCGCTGCTGATGCTGGCGCCGGCCTTGCTCGGCATGCTGGCTGGCCAGTGGCTGCGACAGCGCATCAGCGCGCTGCTGTTCAAACGGTGCTTCTTCATCGGCCTGGCCGCGCTCGGCGGCCATTTGCTGGTCAGCGGTTAGCGCTGGATGCGCTGAGCATGTCGATCATCTGGATGTCGAAATCGCGTTCCAGGTAGTCCATGCGTTTTTCGAAGAACGCGGTCATGTGTGGCAGGGCTGAATGCACATCCAGCGCGGCCTTGTCGGCCCACACCTCGAAGAATACGAACAGGCTCGGGTCCTGCTTGTCGCGCAGCATGTGGTACTCGATGCAGCCCGGCTCCTGGCGGCTTGGCTCGACGTAGGCGCGGAACAGGGTTTCGAACGCTTCAGCCATTTCCGGGCGGGTCTTGGCTTTGAGGATGAAGGCGTACTGCTCACTCATGGATCGCTACTCGGGTGATGGGAGGTGATGCGATTCTAATGCAATAATGGGTTGTTTATTCGTGACTTCAGATCAATTGTATTTTGCCCCTGCATGGCTGTATCCCGCGCCCGCGTGCTCTTAACCTGCCGGCCTGAATTTTCCGCGAGGCCCGCATGAAGAAGATCCTTTTGCTCAACGGTGGTAAACAGTTCGCTCACTCTGATGGTCGCCTCAACGCGACCTTGCATGAAGCGGCCATCGCCCATCTGGACCGGGCCGGTTTCGATGTGCGCCAAACTTTCATCGATGGCGGCTATGACGCCCGGGAAGAAGTGGATAAGTTCCTTTGGGCCGATGTGGTGATCTACCAGATGCCAGGCTGGTGGATGGGCGCGCCCTGGACCGTGAAGAAGTATGTCGACGAGGTGTTCACTGCTGGCCACGGCAGCCTGTATGCCAACGACGGCCGTACCCGTGCGGACCACTCGCAGAAGTACGGCAGCGGTGGTTTGGTGCACGGCAAGCAGTACATGCTTTCGCTGACCTGGAATGCACCGCAGCAGGCATTCGACGATCCGAGCGATTTCTTCGAAGGCAAGGGGGTGGATGCGGTGTACTTCCCGTTCCACAAGGCCAACCAGTTCCTCGGCATGACCGGGTTGCCGACTTTCCTGGCGGTGGATGTGATGAAGCGGCCGGATGTGCCGGCTGCTTTGGCGGCCTATGAGGCGCATCTGGACAAGGTATTTGGCAAGGCACAGTAAGGTTTTCTCTGTGCCGGCCTCTTCGTGGGCTTGCCCGCTCCCACAGGTACTCCACAGTCCTTGAAATCGGTGTGATCCCTGTGGGAGCGGGCAAGCCCGCGAAGAGGCCAACACCGGCACCGCTGGACTTGGCCTCGACAAGCGGCTATCTAATCCCTGCAGAGACCAACCACAGGCGCAGATGTGAAAACCCGATCCGAAGAACTCCAGGTATTCGTCGCCGTCATCGACTGCGGCTCGATTTCCGCGGCTGCCGAGCAGATGGGCCAGACCCCGTCCGCCGTCAGCCGTACCTTGTCGCGCCTGGAGGGCAAGCTGGGCACCACGCTGGTTAACCGTACCACCCGGCGCATGGACCTGACCGAGGAGGGCCGCTTCTTCCTCGAACGTGCGCGGTTGATCCTGGAGCAGATGGACGAGATGGAAGAGCGTCTGTCGATGAACCGGCAGACCCCCACCGGGCGCCTGCGCATCAATGCCGCCGCGCCGTTCATGCTGCATGCCATCCTGCCATGGATCGGCGAGTTCCGCCGCCAATACCCTGGCATCGAACTGGAACTCAATACCGACGACCTGATCATCGACCTGCTGGAGCAGAGCACCGATGTGGCGATCCGCATCGGCGAACTGGCCGACTCCAGCCTGCACGCGCGCAGTCTGGGATGCAGCCCGGTACAGGTGCTGGCCAGCCCGGCCTACCTCGAGCAGCACGGCACGCCGCAGCGGGTCGAGGACCTGGCCAACCACTGCCTGCTCGGCTTCAGCCAGCCCGAATCGCTCAACCACTGGCCTCTGCGCCATGCCCAAGGTGACCGCTGGAGCATCCGCCCGTCGCTGATCGCCTCCAGTGGCGAGACCTTGCGCCAGCTGGCGCTGGCCGGCGAGGGCATTGTCAGCCTGTCGCACTTCATGACCCATGAGGACATCCGCGCCGGGCGCCTGCAGGTGTTGCTGAGCGGGGCCAACAACGGCTACCGCCAGCCGATTCATGCGGTGTACTACCGCAACACCCAGCTGGCGCTGCGTATTCAGTGCTTCCTCGATTTCATCCAGCGCAAGTTGGCGATGTACGCCAGCTGAGTTGCCTGAATGCGACAGAGCCTGTCCACAGGCGGCGAAACTTCCTGCGTTTGATTGCACAGTCGGAACGCTTCGGCCTTACTGACTGATCAACAAAAACAACACCAAGGAAGTGTCATGCGTATTGTACCGTTCCAGTACCTGGCTCTTGCAGCCGCGATCCTGAGCTGTTCCTCGGTTCATGCCGCCAACCTTGAGGGTGGCGCAGTGGCCGCGCCTGATCAATATGGTGCACAGGTGGCCGCCGACATCCTCAAGAAAGGCGGTAATGCGGTGGATGCGGCAGTGGCCACTGCCTTCACCCTGGCGGTGACTTATCCCGAAGCTGGCAACATCGGCGGTGGCGGGTTCATGACCCTGTTCGTCGACGGCAAACCCTACTTCCTCGACTACCGCGAAGTCGCGCCCAAGGCCGCCACGCGGTCCATGTACCTGGACGAAAAGGGAGAGGTCATCGAGAATCTCAGCCTGGTTGGGGCGCGCGCAGCTGGCGTACCGGGCACGGTGATGGGCCTGTGGGAGGCGCACCAGAAGTTCGGCAAGCTGCCCTGGAGCGAACTGCTGACCCCGGCCATCGGCTATGCGAAAAACGGCTTCAAGGTGGCGGCGAAGCAGTACCAGTACCGCAACGATGCCCAGGGCATGTTCAAGACCGCGACCAACTTCAACGACTACTTCGGCAACATGAAGGTCGGCGAGCTGTTCAAGCAACCGGAAATGGCCCAGACCCTGGAGCGCATTGCCGACAAAGGCGTGAGCGAGTTCTACCAGGGCAAGACCGCCGACCTGCTGGTGGCGCAGATGCAGGCCGACAAGGGCCTGATCACCAAACAGGATCTCAAGGACTACCAGGCCGTATGGCGTGAGCCGATGGCCGTGAGCTGGCGTGGCAACGTGGTCTACACCGCGCCACCGCCAAGCTCTGGTGGCGTCGCCCTGGCCCAGCTGCTGGGCATCAAGGAAAACCGCGCGGCGGACTTCAAGGGTGTGGCGCACAACTCGGCGCAGTACATCCACCTGCTGGCCGAAATCGAGAAGCGCGTGTTCGCCGACCGCGCCGACTACCTCGGCGACCCGGGTTTCACCAACGTGCCGGTGGACCAGCTGGTGGCCAAGGATTACCTGGCCAAGCGCGCCGCGCAGGTCAACCCGAAGGCCATTTCCGCCACCGACCAGGTCAAGCCGGGCCTGGAACCGCACCAGACCACGCATTTTTCGATCGTCGACAAGCAGGGCAACGCGGTCAGCAACACCTACACCCTCAACCTTGATTACGGCAGTGGCGTGGTGGTGAAAGGCGCCGGCTTCCTGCTCAACGACGAGATGGACGATTTCAGCGCCAAGCCGGGGGCGGCGAATGCCTTTGGCGTGGTGGGTGGCGATGCCAACGCCATCGCGCCGGGCAAGCGCATGTTGTCGTCCATGAGCCCCAGCCTGATGACCCGCGATGGCAAGGTCGAGCTGGTCATAGGTACCCCGGGCGGCTCGCGGATCTTTACCTCGATCTTCCAGGTGATGAACAACCTGTACGATTACGGTATGCCGCTGGACAAGGCAGTGGCGGCGCAGCGCGTGCATCATCAGTTGCTGCCCAAGGACACCGTCTACTTCGACAGCTATGCGCCGCTGACCGGGCCGGTGGCCGATGAACTGAAGAAGATGGGTTATGTGCTGGAGGACCAGGGTTGGGAGATGGGTGACATCCAGGCGATCCGGGTGGACGGGACGAAGCTTGAGACCGCTTCGGATCCGCGTGGGCGTGGTGTGGGGATGATCGTCAAGTAAGCGGTTCGTCAGTGCCGGCCCTATCGCCGGCAAGCCAGCTCCCACAGGTACGGCGCAGCCCCGAGGCTTGTGCTATCCCTGTGGGAGCCTGGCTTGCCGGCGATGGGCCGCAAAGCGGCCCCGGATTCCAGGATCAGACGCGGAACTGGCTGACCAGCGTCTGCAGCTGCCCACCAAGGCGCGCCAGCTCCACGCTGGACGCCGCCGTCTCGTCACTGGCCGCCGCCGTCTGTTCCGATACATCGCGCACATTCAGGATGCTGCGGCTGATTTCCTCCGCCACCGCACTTTGCTGCTCGGCCGCTGCGGCAATCTGCTGGTTCATCGACTGGATGCTCGACACTGTGCTGGTGATGCTTTCCAGCGAAGCCCCGGCCTTGCGCGCCAGCTCGACGCTGCTGTCGGTCAGGGTACGGCTGCCGTGCATGGCCGCAGCCACTTGCTGGGTCCCGTGCTGCAGGCTGGCGATCAGCTCTTCGATCTCCTCGGTGGATTTCTGTGTGCGCTGGGCCAGGCCGCGTACTTCGTCGGCAACCACGGCAAAGCCACGACCGGCCTCGCCGGCACGCGCCGCCTCGATTGCTGCGTTCAGTGCCAGCAAGTTGGTCTGTTCAGCCACCGACTTGATCACATCCATCACGCTGCCGATCTTCTGGCTTTCCTGCTGCAGCAGGTTCATGGCCTCGGTGGAGCGGTGCATGTCCTCGGCCAGGCGCTCGATCTGGCCAATGGCTTCGCCTACCACGCGGTCGCCGGCGCGGGCTTCGTCATCGGCACCGGTGGCGGCATGCGAGGCCTGTTCGGCATTGCGCGCCACTTCCTGAACGGTAGCGGCCATTTCGTGCATGGCGGTGGCTACCTGGTCGGTCTCGACTTTCTGGCTGTTGGCGCCGGCGCTGGTCTGCTCGGTCACCGCCGACAGTTCCTCGGCAGCACTGGCGATCTGGGTGACGCCGTCGCGGATGCCGCTGATCAGCTCGCGCAACGTGGAGCCCATGCGGGCGATGCCTTGTTGCAGCATGCCCAGTTCGTCGCGGCGGGTGACGCGCAGGTGTTGGGTGAGGTCGCCGCTGGCGATCTTTTCCACTGCCGCCAGGGTGTCGCGCAGCGGGCGGGTGATCTGCCGGGTGATCAGCACTGCCGCTAGCACGCCGACCAGCAGTGCCAGCAGCGTGGCGATGGTCTGCAGGCTGCGGGCCTGGGTGCTCTCGATGTCACGGCGCTGCAGCTGGATCTGGTACAGCGCGTCGCTGCGCTTGACGATATCGGCACCCTGCACGGTCATTTCGGCGCGCGCAGTATTGATATTGGCGACGGCATCGCGGAACTGGCGCACGGCGTCACGGTAGGCCAGCACCGAGCCTTCGAACTGTTGCAGGCGCGTGTCTTCGGCCGGCAGCTGGCGCTTGAGGTTGTCGATTTCGGCCAGGGCGCCGTCCAGCTGGCGCAGGGCGGCCTGCTCGTTGGCGGCGCTGTTGTCGGCAATGTAGCCGCGTACGTCGATGCGCACCTGCAACAGTTGCTGGCGGGCCTTGCTGACCAGCTGGTACTGGGCCAGGCGCACGCTGTCGGCCTCGGGGCGTGCCATCACTTCCTGGCTGAGGGCGTCCATGGCCTGGTCGGCCTGGCTGGCCGAGCCGTCCATGGCCGCGCGCGCGGTGCGGGTGGCGTCGTAGCCCTGGCGCATCTTGTTCAGCGACACCTTGTAGGCGCTGATGGTCTCGCCCAGTTCACCCAGCAGCTTGATGTTTTCCGGGCTCTTGAAGGTGCTGGCCAGGTAGGCCTGCTGCTTGCTGAAGGCGTCCAGCTTGGTCTGGGTGTTGGCGGCGGCGGCATCGTCGCCGTTGGCGATCATGTACTGCAGGCGCGCAATGCGCAGGTCGGTCAGGTCCTTGTTGAGCTGGCCGATATCGCCCATCCAGTTACTGCGGTCGATCAGGCTACCGAGGCTGGTCCAGCCGGTCAGGGCTAGCAGGCCGGTGAGGATCAGTACCAGGCCGAAGCCCAGGCCGAGTTTAAGGTTGACGCTGATGTTGGCGAACCAGTTGTTCATGCACGCTCTCCAGAAGTTTTTCGCTCGCTTGATCGACGATCGCCAGGCGTTGTTGTTCTGGATGCCTGCTGATTCGTGCAGGGGTTATCGGCAGTGATGGGGGAAGCTGAAACGCTTTTTCAGCAAAAAAGCAGAATTGAGGGAGAATCTAAAAGCTAGCGCAGTCCTTGTGGGAGCGGGCGTGCCCGCGAACACCGGCGGAGCCGGTGCTATCCACCGCGCTGGATTCTTCGCGGGCATGCCCGCTCCCACAGGGATTGCGCCGGCTGTGGCGGCTATTTAAAGGTTGCGCGCACTGAAAGTATCGCAACGGTTCACCTCACCTTCGGCAAACCCGGCCTTGAACCAGCGTACCCGCTGCGCCGAGGTGCCGTGGGTGAACGAGTCTGGTACCACGCGCCCGCGGCCTTGCTGCTGCAGGCGGTCATCGCCAATGGCATTGGCCGCATTCAGCGCCTCTTCGACGTCACCTGGCTCCAGCCAGTTCAGGCGCTTCTGCGCCTGGTAGGCCCATACCCCGGCCAGGCAGTCGGCCTGCAGCTCCTGGCGCACCAGCAGGCCATTGTCGCCTTCCATGCGCTGGCCACTGCGGCGCGCGGCATCGACCTTGGCCGACACGCCTAGCAGGGTCTGCACGTGATGGCCGATTTCATGGGCAATCACGTAGGCCTGGGCAAAGTCGCCGGCCGCGGCGAAGCGGGTTTCCATTTCGCGGAAGAATGACATGTCCAGGTAGACCCGCTGGTCGGCCGGACAGTAGAACGGCCCCACCGCCGCCGAAGCAAAGCCGCAGGCCGAATTGACCTGGCCGCTGAACAGCACCAGTTTGGGGTCGCGGTACTGTTTGCCGCCTTCGGCGAACAGAGCTTTCCAGGTGTCTTCGGTGTCGCCCAGGATCGAGGCGACGAATTCGGCCTGCTGGTCGTTGGCCGGCGGGGCCTTGCCACCCACGCTGCTGGGCGCCTGCTGTTGTTGCTGTTCCATCTGGCCGGCGAGCTGGCCAAGAATCTGCAACGGGTCCTGGCCGGTGAGCCAGCCGATGCCGACGATCAGCAGCACCGCTCCAAGCCCCAGCCCCTTGCCGCCGCCGAAGCGCATGCCGCCGCCACCACCTTCGCCTCGGGCATCGACCACATTGTCGCTGCGTCGGCCTTTTCGCCAATCCATGAATGCTCTCCGGAGCGTGAAACAAAAAGACAAGATTAGTCCACGTCAGCGGCGAATGTCAGGCCAAGGTGTTTATCCATAACCAGATGGTTATGTTTGAAACGCCTGATTTCAATATTCATCGCCCGCTACCTGTCCGAAACTTCATGTGGGAGCGGGCTTGCCCGCGGCAGGGTTTCGAAGAAGCCCCCCTCGCATTTCCATAATTCCAAGAGAGGAAACCGGCATGCCCGCCCAGGACAACAGCCGCTTCGTGATCCGTGATCGCAACTGGCACCCGAAAGCCCTTACGCCTGACTACAAGACGTCCATTGCCCGCTCGCCACGCCAGGCACTGGTCAGCATCCCGCAGTCGATCAGCGAAACCACTGGCCCGGACTTTTCCCACCTGGGTTTCGGCGCCCACGACCATGACCTGCTGCTGAACTTCAACAACGGTGGCTTGCCGATCGGCGAGCGCATCATCGTCGCCGGCCGTGTGGTCGACCAGTACGGCAAGCCTGTGCCGAACACCCTGGTAGAAATGTGGCAAGCCAACGCCGGGGGCCGCTACCGCCACAAGAACGACCGCTACCTGGCACCTCTGGATCCGAACTTCGGTGGCGTCGGCCGCTGCCTGACCGACCGTGACGGCTACTACAGCTTCCGCACCATCAAGCCGGGCCCGTACCCATGGCGCAACGGCCCGAACGACTGGCGCCCGGCGCACATCCACTTCGCCATCAGCGGCCCGTCGATCGCCACCAAGCTGATCACCCAGCTGTACTTCGAGGGTGACCCGCTGATCCCGATGTGCCCGATCGTCAAGTCGATCGCCAACCCGCAAGCCGTGCAGCAGTTGATCGCCAAGCTCGACATGAGCAACGCCAACCCGATGGACTGCCTGGCCTACCGCTTCGACATCGTGCTGCGCGGCCAGCGCAAGACCCACTTCGAAAACTGCTGAGGACCCCGCCATGCCAATCGAACTGCTGCCGGAAACCCCTTCGCAGACTGCCGGCCCCTACGTGCACATCGGCCTGGCCCTGGAGGCTGCCGGCAACCCGACCCGCGATCAGGAAATCTGGAACCGCCTGGCCAAGCCAGATGCGCCAGGCGAGCACATTTTGCTGATCGGCCAGGTGTATGACGGTAATGGCCACCTGGTGCGTGACTCGTTCCTGGAAGTGTGGCAAGCCGATGCCAACGGCGAGTACCAGGATGCCTACAACCTGGAAAACGCCTTCAACAGCTTCGGCCGCACCGCCACCACCTTCGATGCCGGCGAATGGACCCTGCACACGGTCAAGCCGGGTGTGGTGAATAACGCTGCAGGCTTGCCGATGGCACCGCACATCAACATCAGCCTGTTTGCCCGGGGGATCAACATCCACCTGCACACGCGGCTGTACTTCGATGACGAGGCCGAGGCCAATGCCAAGTGCCCGGTGCTCAACCTGATCGAGCAGCCGCAGCGACGCGAGACTCTGGTGGCCAAGCGTTGCGAGGTGGACGGGAAGACGGCGTATCGTTTCGATATCCGTATTCAGGGGGAAGGGGAGACGGTGTTCTTCGACTTCTGAGTTGGACCTCGGGGCTGCAAAGCAGCCCCGGCGATCTGAAGGTCAACGCCGAACCAGCAGCACCCCACTCTCCATATGGTGGGTATACGGGAACTGGTCAAACAACGCACACCGCTCGATGCGGTGGGTGTCCTGCAACTGGGCAATGTTCGCCGCCAGCGTCTCCGGGTTGCACGAGATGTACAGGATCCGCTCGAAACGCCGGGTCAACTCGCAGGTATCCGGGTCCATGCCCGCCCGCGGCGGGTCGACGAACACCGTACCGAACGCGTAGCTCTTCAGGTCGATGCCTTCCAGCCGGCGGAACGGCCGCACCCCATTCAGCGCCTGGGTCAGCTCTTCTGCCGACAGGCGCACCAGCCGCACGTTACCCACAGCGTTCTCGTCGAGGTTGCTCAGCGCGGCATTGACCGACGTCTTGCTGATCTCGGTAGCCAGCACCTTACGCACACGAGTGGCCAGCGGCAGGGTGAAGTTGCCGTTGCCGCAGTACAGCTCCAGCAGGTCGTCGTCCCGCTCGCCGATGGCCTCGAAGGCCCAGCTCAGCATCTTCTGGTTCACCGCGCCGTTGGGCTGGGTGAACGCGCCTTCCGGCTGGCGGTAGCTGAACACACGGCCGGCGACATCGAGTTTTTCCACCGCGTAGTCACGGCCGATGACCAGGCGCTTGCCCTTGGAGCGGCCAATGATGCTCACGCCCAGCTCTTTGGCCAGTTGCCGTGCGGCCACTTCCCAGGCCTCATCCAGCGGGCGGTGGTAGCACAGGGTGACCATGGCATCGCCGGCCAGGGTGGTGAGGAACTCCACCTGGAACAGGCGGTTGCCCAGTTCCTCGCTGGCCTGCCAGGCGGCTTTCAGGCGTGGCATCAATGCATTGATGCGCTGGCTGGCGATGGGGAAGTCGTCGATCAGGATCGCCTTGTGCTTCTCGCCCGGGGCGAACATGGCGTAGTGACGCTGGCCATCCTCGCGCCACAGACGGAATTCGGCGCGCAGGCGGTAATGCTCGCGCGGCGAGTCGAAAACAGCCGGCTCCGGCGCGCCGAACGGCGCCAGCAGCTCGCGCAGCCGGGCCACCTTGGCGTCCAGCTGGGTGGTGTAGGAGGAGGGGTCGAAAGCAGCACTCATGCGTTGAACCAGCCCAGCTTGATGACGAACAGGATGGAAAGGATCACCAGGGCCGGGTTCAGGTCGCGGTGGCGGCCGGAGATCAGCTTGACGGCGGTCCAGGAAATGAAGCCGAAGGCGATGCCGTTGGCGATCGAGTAGGTCAGCGGCATGGCCAGGGCGGTCACTACCACTGGTGCGGCTTCGGTGACGTCGTCCCAGTTTATTTCCGCCAGGCCCGAGGCCATCAGCACCGCGACGAACAGCAGCGCCGGTGCAGTGGCGAAGGCCGGCACGCTGCCGGCCAGCGGGGCGAAGAACAGTGCCAGCAGGAACAGCACGGCAACCACGATGGCGGTCAGCCCGGTACGGCCACCGGCGCTCACGCCCGCGGCAGATTCGATGTAGCTGGTGGTGGTCGAGGTGCCCAGCAGGGAGCCGGCCATGGCGGCGGTGCTGTCGGCAATCAGGGCACGGCCCATCTTCGGCATGTGCCCGTCCTTGCCCATCAGCCCGGCGCGCTTGGCCACGCCGATCAGAGTGCCGGAGTTGTCGAACAGGTCGACGAACAGGAAGGCGAAGATCACGCTGACCAGGCCAACGTCCAGCGCGCCGGCGATGTCCAGTTGCAGGAAGGTCGGGGCCAGCGACGGTGGCATCGAGACGATGCCGCCGAAGGGTGTCACGCCCATCACGATCGAGGCGATGGTCACGGCAAGAATGCCGATCAGCACGGCACCGCGCACTTTCAGCGACTCCAGGCCGACAATCAGGAAGAAGCCCAGGGTGGCGAGGATCGGTGCTGGCTGCTTGAGGTCGCCCAGGCCCACCAGGGTGGCCGGGTTATCGACGACGATACCGGCGTTATGCAGGGCGATCAGCGCCAGAAACAGACCGATACCGGCGGCAATGGCCGAACGCAGCGGCAGCGGGATGCTGTTCACGATCCACTCGCGGATGCGGAAGATAGACAACAGGAAGAACATCACCGCCGAAAGGAACACCGCGCCCAGTGCCACCTGCCAGGTGTGGCCCATGTGCAGCACCACGGTGTAGGTGAAGAACGCGTTCAGCCCCATGCCCGGCGCCAGCGCGATCGGGTAGTTGGCGATCAGGCCCATGGTCACCGAGCCGATGGCCGCGGCCAGGCAAGTGGCGACAAAGATCGCGCCCTTGTCCATGCCGGTCTCGCCGAGGATGCTCGGGTTGACGAACAGGATGTAGGCCATGGCCAGGAAGGTGGTGACGCCCGCGAGAATCTCGGTACGCACATTGGTGTCGTGTGCTTTCAGTTGAAACAGCCTTTCCAGCATGCCTGCTCCCAAGGCGCTCCCGGCGCCATGAATGTATCGACCCCATCAGCAAAGCACAGACCGTACCGGTTGCCGTGGTTTTGTGTGGGGCGGAAAAAAGCCGCGCATCATACCAGCATGCTTGGCGGGGGCCTATGGCCGTTGGGGAATGGTAATTTTTTCCCTGTGCCGGCCTCTTCGCGGGCTTGCCGCGCAGGGCCTGAAGCGGCGCGGTCCTTGTGGGAGCGGGCAAGCCCGCGAAGAGGCCGGTACAGGCGAGTGCTCAACCGTTATGCAACCGGTCCCGTCTGGCCAATGTCGGGAACAGTTTTATCCACACCCCGGTCACCAACAACGTGCCCACACCGCCCATTACCACCGCCGGCACTGTGCCAAACCAGTGCGCGGTCACCCCCGATTCGAACTCGCCTAGCTGGTTCGAGGCACCAATGAACAAGCCGTTCACCGCGCTCACCCGCCCGCGCATTTCATCCGGCGTCTCCAACTGCACGAAGGCGCCGCGGATGACCATGCTGATCATGTCCGCCGCACCCAGCACCACCAGCACTGCCAGCGAGAACCAGAACGAGGTCGACAGGCCGAAGGCGATAGTCGCCACGCCGAACACACCCACGGCGGTGAACATGGTCCGCCCCACGTTGCGCTCGAACGGGAAGCGCGCCAGCCACAGTGACATCAGCAACGCCCCCACCGCTGGCGCCGAGCGCAGCAGGCCGAGGCCCAGCGGGCCGGTCAGCAGGATGTCCTTGGCGAACACTGGCAGCAGTGCGGTCGCCCCGCCCAGCAGCACGGCGAACAAGTCCAGCGAGATGGCGCCGAGGATGTCGGGCCGGCTGCGGATGAAGCGGATACCGGCCAGCAGCGATTCGATGCTGGCGCGCCCACGCTGGGTCACCTGGCCGCGTGCCTGCAGGCTCAGGGTAAGCACGCAGGCAATGGCGTACAGGGCCACGGTGGGGCCGTAAACCCAGATGCTGCCGAAGGCGTACAGGAAACCGCCCACCGCCGGCGCCACGATGGTTGCTGCCTGGGTGGCCGAGGCCGAAGCCGCCACCGCGCGTGGGAACAGCCCGGCCGGTACCACGTTGGGCAGCAGCGCCTGGGTCGCCGGCATTTCGAACGAACGCGTGGCACCGAGCAGGAAGGCGAGGGCGAAGATCAGCTCGCGGGTGACGTTGTCAGTGGCACTGCCCAGCGCCAGTGCCAGGGCTATCAGCCCCTGCAGGCTCTGGCACAGCGCGGCGACCTTGCGCCGGTCATAGCGGTCGGCGACATGCCCGGTGTGCAGCATGAACAGCACCCGTGGGGCGAACTCGACCAGGCCGACCAGGCCCAGGTCCAGCACATTGCCGGTCAACTGGTAGAGGTGCCAGCCGATGGCCACGGTAAGCATCTGGAAGCCGCTGGCGGTGAATACGCGGGCCAGCCAGAACGCCAGGAAGGGGCGATGGTGGCGTAACAACTGCGGTGCGGAATCGGACATCGGAAATCAGCGGCCTCGGCGCAGTAGAGGGGGCGCAGCGTATCATCTGTTTGTAACAAACAGTTACTGTTTGCCGTGGTCTGCACTTTTTCACGGGTCATGAAAGGGGGTGGGGCAACCGGTCACGCGGCAATCAACCACACGGCCCGTCTGGCCATTCAGGACTATGCTTCCTAGCAATCGTTGATCTGGATCAATCGTTCCAGATGTAACGATCGGGCCCTTGGGCCGAAATCCCTGCGATCGAACAGAACAATTCCAACGCGCCGCACTCGACTACCGTGGGGGCAGTGGGCGATTGGGCCAGCGGCCCGGACGCCGGATTATCTGAAGAGGAAGCACCATGTTCGGAATAGAGGCCTTAGAGCTCGCCCGAATGCAGTTTGCCTTTACCGTATCGTTCCATATCCTGTTCCCGGCCATCACCATTGGCCTGGCGAGTTACCTGGCCGTTCTCGAAGGCCTCTGGCTGCGGACCAACAACCAGGTCTACCGTGACCTTTATCACTTCTGGTCGAAAATCTTCGCCGTCAACTTCGGCATGGGCGTGGTTTCCGGTCTGGTCATGGCCTATCAGTTCGGCACCAACTGGAGCCGCTTCTCCGACTTCGCCGGCGCCATTACCGGCCCGTTGCTCACTTACGAGGTGCTGACGGCGTTCTTCCTCGAGGCTGGCTTCCTGGGGGTCATGCTGTTTGGCTGGAACCGTGTTGGCCGTGGCCTGCACTTCTTCTCCACGGTGATGGTGGCACTCGGCACCCTGGTCTCGACCTTCTGGATCCTCGCCTCCAACAGTTGGATGCAGACCCCGCAAGGCCACGAGATCATCGATGGCCGGGTGGTGCCGGTGGACTGGTTTGCGGTGGTGTTCAACCCCTCCTTCCCCTACCGCCTGATGCACATGGCCACTGCCGCGTTCGTTGCCACCGCGTTCTTCGTCGGTGCCTCGGCGGCCTGGCACCTGTTGCGCGGGCGTGACAACCCGGCGGTGCGCAAGATGCTGTCGATGGCCATGTGGATGGCGTTGGTCGTCGCGCCGATCCAGGCGGTGATCGGTGACTTCCATGGCCTCAACACCCTCAAGCACCAACCGGTGAAAATTGCAGCGATCGAAGGCCACTGGGAAAACGTGCCCGGCGAGCCGACCCCGCTGATCCTGTTCGGCATCCCCGACATGCAGGCCGAAACCACCCGCTTCAAGCTCGAGATCCCGGCGCTCGGCAGCCTCATCCTGACCCACAGCCTGGACAAGCAGGTACCGGCGATGAAGGAGTTCCCACCCGAAGACCGGCCCAACTCGACCATCGTCTTCTGGTCGTTCCGGATCATGGTCGGGCTGGGTTTCCTGATGATCTTCGTCGGCCTGTGGAGCCTGTGGCTGCGTAAGCGCGGCACGCTCTACACCTCGCGGCCGTTCCTGCACCTGGCCCTGTGGATGGGGCCTTCCGGGCTGATCGCACTGCTGGCCGGCTGGTTCACAACGGAAATCGGCCGCCAGCCCTGGGCGGTATATGGCCTGATGCGCACGGCAGACGGTGTGTCCAACCACAGTTACGCCCAGCTTGGCTTCACCCTGGTGGCCTTCGTGGTGGTGTATTTCGCCCTGTTCGGCACCGGCCTTGGCTACATGATGCGCCTGGTGCGCAAAGGGCCGAAAACCGGTGAAGGGGACGAACACAACCCCGGTGGCCCTGGCACCAAACGCACACCGGCGCGGCCGCTGTCTGCCGCCGATGATGGCCATGAGGCCAATTCCGCCAGCCTGAGCAAGGAACACTGAGCCATGGGTATCGACCTTTCGCTGATCTGGGCCGTGATCATCATCTTCGGCGTCATGATGTACGTGGTGATGGATGGTTTCGACCTGGGTATCGGCATGCTCTTCCCGTTCGTCAAGGGCGAGCGGGACCGCGATGTAATGATGAACACCGTCGCCCCCGTATGGGACGGTAACGAAACCTGGCTGGTGCTGGGCGGTGCCGGGCTGTTCGGGGCATTCCCGATGGCTTACTCGGTAGTGCTGGAGGCGCTGTACCTGCCGTTGATCCTGATGCTGATCGGTCTGATCTTCCGCGGCGTGGCCTTCGAGTTCCGTTTCAAGGCCACCGCCGACAAGCGCCATATCTGGGACAAGGCGTTCATCGGAGGCTCGCTGGTTGCCACCTTCTTCCAGGGCGTGGCACTGGGCGCCTTCCTCGAAGGCTTCAAGGTGGTCGACCGGCATTTCGCCGGAGGCACCCTTGACTGGCTGACCCCGTTCAGCCTGTTCTGCGGCCTGGGGCTGATCGTTGCCTACACCCTGTTGGGTTGTACCTGGCTGATCATGAAGACCGAAGGGCCGCTGCAGCAGAAGATGCACGACATCGCCCGGCCGCTGGCGCTGGTGCTGCTGGTGGTGATCGGCATCGTCAGCCTGTGGACACCGATTGCCTACCCGCAGATTGCCGAGCGCTGGTTCAGCATGCCTAACCTGGTCTGGTTCATGCCGGTGCCGATCCTGGTGCTGGTCACCTTCTACGGGTTGCTCAAGGCGGTGGCGCGCAATGCGCACTACACACCGTTCCTGCTGACGCTGGTGCTGATCTTCCTTGGTTACAGCGGCCTGGGCATCAGCCTGTGGCCGAATATCATCCCGCCGTCGATCTCGATCTGGGATGCCGCGGCGCCACCGCAGAGCCAGGGCTTCATGCTGGTGGGTACCCTGTTCATCCTGCCGTTCATCCTCATGTATACCTTCTGGAGCTATTACGTGTTCCGCGGCAAGGTTACCCATGAAGACGGCTATCACTAGGAGGGCCGCATGATGACCGGCAAGCATGGTTTGGACGAGAAGAAACCCCTGTGGCAGCGGCTGGGCTGGCTGCTGCTGATCTGGGCGATGAGTGTGGCGGCCCTGGGTGTGGCGGCCTGGGTGATGCGCCTGTTCATGGGGGCTGCGGGGCTGACCACCCATTGAACCAATGGGGGCACCTGTGGGAGCGGGCGTGCCCGCGAAGCAGACAACGCGATAGATGGCACCGGCTTCGCCGGTGTTCGCGGGCATGCCCGCTCCCACAGGGGCGGCGGCGCTTTTACTTGCGGGCTTTCAGAATAACGAACTTGGGCGTCGCCGCCACCTGCTCCACCCCCCGGAACAACCGCGCCAGCTTGCTGTGATAGCCCAGGTGCCGGTTACCCACGATATACAGCGCCCCGCCCACCACCAACGCCTCACGCGCCTGCTGGAACATGCGCCAGGCGAGGAAGTCACCCACCACCTGCTGCTGGTGGAATGGCGGGTTGCACAGCACCACGTCCAGTGACTGCTTCTCTACCCCCGCCAATCCATCGGCTGCTTCGAACGCCGCCGGGCGCTCACCCAGCGCGGCCTGCCAGTTCTCCCGCGCCGATTGCACCGCCATGTACGACTCGTCGACCAGGGTGTACTGGGCATCCGGGTTGACCAGCGCGCTGGCGATCGCCAGCACGCCGTTGCCGCAGCCCAGGTCTGCCACCCGCGCGCGGCCCAGTTCGCGGGGCAGGTGTGGCAGGAACGCCCGTGTGCCAATGTCCAGGCCCTCACGGCAAAACACGTTGGCGTGGTTGACCAGCTCCAGCGGCGGCGCGTCGAGGCTGTAGCGGCTAGGGTAGGGCGAGCGGGCGACAGGCCGTTCGGCCAGCGTCGCGGTCAGCAAGCGTGCCTTTTTCTGCGCCAGCGAGGCTTGCACCGGGCCGATGTACTTCTCCATCAGGTCACCGGCAGCCCGTGGCAAGTGCTTGATCATCGCCCCGGCAATCACCTGGGCATTGGGCGCCAGGTGGCCTTGCAGGCGAATCAGTTGTTCTTCGAGCAGGGCCAGGGTCTTGGGCACACGCACCAGCACCCGATCGAACGGTCCTTGCCAGTGTTCGCTGGCCGGCACGAACGGCACGCTGTCGAAGGGCAGGCCATTGCGCACCAGGTTCTTTTCCAGGGCCAGGTGCGCCAGGTGCGAATCGCCACTGCTGACCACCTGCAACTTGCCCGCCAGGCTGGCGGCCAGGGCGCCGAAGCTGTCATTGAGCACCAGCACCCGGCAGGTGGCATCGAGGGCCTGTTCGTGCAGCTGCGCAAGCAGGTACTCGTCGGCGGCATCGAAAGCCTGCAGCGGGTCGTTGGCCTGTTCCGGCTGGCGGATCAGGTCGAGTTCGGCGTAGGGGGTGGTCAACAGGGGCATGGCGTCTGGCTCGGGTACGAAACTGCCCGTTGCGGTTCGCCCCGGGCTTTGCCGGGCGATTCTACAGGGCTTTGCCCAAGGTCGCAGGTTTGAAGGTCAGATCCAGCCACGCAGGGCGGCGATGGCAATGGCGCCGGCCTTGTTGGCGGCGTTGGTCTTGGTGATGACACTGCGGATATGGAAGTTCACCGTGCTCTGCGACAGCGACAGGATGCAGGCCACGTCGCTGGCTGTCTTGCCGGCGGCTGACCATTTCAGTACTTCCAGTTCGCGCTCGCTCATTTTCGGCGGCGGTGGGCACAGCGCACTCAGGTGGTGCTCGCCCAGCACGGCATGCAGCGTGTGGCATAGCCACTGAACGTTGCCGGCCTTGCCATAGAATTCAACGATATCGATGTTGCCGACCGGCCGGGCAACGCTGATCTGGCTTTCATTGTGCTGCAAGTCGTACAGCGACTGGGTCCAGCCATGCCGTAGTCCATGCTGGCAGGCTGCTTCACGGTACTGGGGGGCCTCGCGGTACAACTCGTCGGTCCACAGCACAGCCTCGGTAGTGCCGTGGCTCAGGCTGGCAGCTGCGTCCTGCTTGTAGAACTCATCGCGCTGATAACGCTCGATCCACGCGGCCGGGTAGTTGCTATAGAGGAAGACCCTGGGCGTCTGGGTGGCGATCTGGATGCGAATGTTCAGCCCAAGGTATTCCATGCCCAGGTCCTGAGCCAGGTGCACTGCTATGTCGAACAGCTTCCGTGGGCTGCGTTCGCTGACAAACGCATGAAGATGTTCGGGTTTCCAGTCAGGCATCTTTAACGCTCCCAGGCGATGCAGATTTCAATCCGTTTGAACACCCGGTTGAGTGTAGGAAAAGACTTACCAAAACGTTGGGAATTTTTTGTTATAGCGATCACGATTTTCTATGACTTCGGCAGGATCGCCGCAGATGAGGCCCTACAAAGCAGTGGTTTTTATCCGCGTCACTTTGCGCGACACTGTGCGCACGCCAAACCTGGAGTCCGATATGACCGCAAGCGCCGAAAAGTTCACCCGCCAGACCCTGCTCGATGTTCAGCCGCTGACGCCGAACCTCTTCAGCCTGCGGGTTACGCGCGACGCGGGGTTCCGCTTCCGTTCCGGCCAGTTTGCCCGCCTGGGCGTGACCAAGGCCGATGGCAGTGTAGTGTGGCGCGCCTACTCCATGGTCAGCGCGCCCCATGACGAGCACCTCGACTTCTTCTCCATCGTGGTGCCAGGCGGGGAGTTCACCAGCGAGCTGAGCCGACTGGGGGCAGGCGATACCCTGCTGATCGACCGCCAGGCCTTCGGCTTCCTTACCCTCGACCGCTTCGTTGGTGGCCGCGACCTGTGGTTGCTGGCGACCGGTACTGGCATTGCGCCGTTCATGTCGATTCTGCAGGACTTTGAAGCCTGGGAGCGGTTCGACAGCATCAAACTGGTGTATTCGGTGCGCGAGGCGAAGGAACTGGCTTATGTAGATGAAATCGCCGGGCTGGAGCAGCGCGATTACCTGGCCGAATTCGCCGGCAAGTTGCAGTTCATTCCGGTGGTGACCCGTGAACAGCATCCGGGGGCGTTGAACCAGCGTATTACCACGCTGATCGAGAATGGCGAACTGGAGAAGGCGGCGGGGTTGGAACTGTCGCCAGAGCATTCGCGGGTGATGCTGTGTGGCAACCCGCAGATGATTGATGAAACGCGCAAGGTACTGAAGGCGCGGGACCTGCAGCTGAGCCTGAGCAAGCGGCCGGGGCAGGTGGCTGTGGAAAACTACTGGTAAGGCCGTTGGGGCCGCGTTGCGGCCCCAGCGATCTTAAGACAACCGATTCTGGTTCTGCGTCTTGAGCAAGTCGCGAATCTCGGTCAGCAAGGTCTCTTCAGGCGAAGGCACTGGCGGCGCAGACGGCGCCACCGCCTCTTCGCGCTTCAGGCGGTTGATCGCCTTCACCCCCATGAAGATGGCAAAGGCCACGATGACGAAGTCGATCACGGTCTGGATGAACTTGCCATACGCCAGCACTACTGCCGGAACGTCACCTTCGGCAGCCTTCAGGGTAATTGCCAGGTCGCTGAAGTCCACACCACCGATCAACAGGCCCAGTGGCGGCATGACCACGTCACCGACGAAAGACGAGACGATCTTGCCGAAGGCCGCGCCGATGATGATACCAACCGCCATATCGACGACATTGCCTTTGACCGCGAAGGCCTTGAATTCACTGATCATGCCCATGTCTGGTTCCTTGTAACAAAAGGTAAGGTTTACGCATTGTAAGCCACTTAAACGCTTCATGCGTTGTGTTCAGGGCCACAGACCGCTGTTAGAACGAATAGTTTTGTCGCATCCCGAGACGTTCGAGGCACGTCCAGCTCGGCTATCATGGCGGTTTTTTCCAGGAGACCCCAGCCATGGCAAAGGCCAAGCGCTTGTATGGCTGCACCGAGTGCGGTGCGACCTTTCCCAAATGGGCCGGCCAGTGTGGCGAATGCGGGGCCTGGAACACCCTGGTCGAGACCATGATCGAAAGCGGCGGTGCGGCTGCGCCCAGTAGCGGCCGTGCCGGCTGGACCGGGCAGCAGGCGCAGATCAAGACCCTGGCCGAAGTCAGCGTCGAGGAAATCCCGCGCTTCACCACAAGCAGCACTGAACTGGATCGAGTGCTGGGCGGTGGCCTTGTGGATGGTTCGGTGGTGTTGATCGGTGGTGACCCGGGTATCGGCAAGTCGACCATCCTGTTGCAAACCTTGTGCAACATTGCCGTGGGCATGCCGGCGCTGTATGTCACCGGCGAGGAGTCGCAGCAGCAGGTGGCCATGCGCTCACGGCGCCTGGGCCTGCCCCAGGACCAGCTCAAGGTGATGACCGAAACCTGCATCGAGACCATCATCGCCACGGCCCGCGTCGAGAAACCGCGAGTGATGGTGATCGACTCGATCCAGACCATTTTCACCGAGCAGTTGCAATCGGCACCCGGCGGCGTGGCCCAGGTGCGCGAAAGCACGGCGTTGCTGGTGCGCTACGCCAAGCAGAGCGGCACGGCGATCTTCCTGGTCGGCCACGTGACCAAGGAAGGCTCGCTCGCCGGCCCGCGGGTACTCGAGCACATGGTCGATACCGTGCTGTATTTCGAGGGCGAGTCCGATGGCCGCCTGCGCCTGCTGCGGGCGGTCAAGAACCGCTTTGGCGCGGTCAACGAGCTGGGTGTGTTCGGCATGACCGACCGGGGCCTGAAGGAAGTGTCCAACCCCTCGGCGATATTCCTCAACCGCACCCAGGAGGAAGTACCGGGCAGCGTGGTGATGGCCACCTGGGAAGGCACCCGGCCGATGCTGGTGGAGGTGCAGGCGCTGGTCGACGACAGCCACCTGGCCAACCCGCGCCGGGTGACCTTGGGCCTTGACCAGAACCGCCTGGCGATGTTGCTGGCGGTGCTGCACCGCCACGGCGGTATTCCCACCCATGACCAGGACGTGTTCCTCAACGTGGTGGGCGGGGTGAAGGTGCTGGAAACCGCCTCGGACCTGGCGCTGCTGGCGGCGGTGATGTCCAGCCTGCGCAACCGGCCCCTGGCCCATGGGCTGCTGGTATTCGGCGAGATTGGCCTGTCTGGCGAGGTGCGGCCGGTGCCCAGTGGTCAGGAGCGTTTGAAGGAAGCCGCCAAGCATGGTTTCAAGCGAGCCATCGTGCCCAAGGGCAATGCGCCTAAAGAGGCGCCGGCGGGGTTGCAGGTGATTGCCGTTACCCGGCTGGAGCAGGCCCTGGATGCGCTGTTCGAGTAATTCGTGGCCCGTACCGGCCTCTTCGCGGGTAAACCCGCTCCCACAGGATCACCTCGGTCTCCGAAGCTTGTGCAGTCCCTGTGGGAGCGGGCGCGCCCGCGAAGAGGCCGGTACCGGTAAATGAAAAAGGGGCCGACGATGCGCATCGGCCCCCCACCTCACCGCTCAGTCAGCGGTCAATGCTCGGCAACCGCACTGCGCCTGACCGTTTCATTGCCATGCTCGTCCTGTTCCAGCATCGGCACTTCATTACCCTCGGCATCGAACAGCTTGCCGTCCTTGAAGTAGTCGCCATCACGCAGCGCTGAAATGTCCGAATACTGGATGGTGCGCTCGTACGCGGCAGCAAACACCGACTGCTGGTCCGAATTGCCGGCGGTGAAGTGGTTGAAAATCAGGTTCAGCAGGATAGCCATGATCGCCGCCGAGCTGATGCCCGAGTGGAAGATGGTCTCGAACCAGTTCGGGAAGTGATGGTAGAAGGTCGGTGCGGCAATCGGGATCATGCCGAAGCCCAGTGAGGCCGCGACGATGATCAGGTTGACGTTGTTCTTGTAGCTGACCTTGGACAGGGTGCGGATACCGCTGGCTGCCACGGTGCCGAACAGCACGATGCCGGCGCCACCCAGTACCGGAGTAGGGACCGCGGCAATTACCCGGCCCATGATCGGCAGCAGGCCGAGCACCACCAGGATCACGCCACCGGTGGCCACCACGTAGCGGCTCTTGACCCCGGTCACGGCTACCAGGCCGACGTTCTGGGCAAACGCGCTCTGGGTGAACGAGCCGAAGATCGGTGCCAGGATGCTCGAGGCCATGTCGGCGCGCAGGCCGTTGCCCAGGCGCTTGGAGTCGACCTTGGTGTCGATGATCTCGCCCACCGCGAGGATGTCGGCCGAAGTTTCCACCAGGGTCACCATGATCACGATGCACATCGACAGGATCGCGGCGATGTGGAATTCCGGCATGCCGAAATGGAACGGCGTGGGGAATGCGAACATCGGGCCCTCTGTGACCTTGCTGAAGTCGGCCATGCCCAGCGCCCAGGCGATCAGGGTGCCGACCACCATGGCCAGCAGAATCGACAGGCGCGAGATCGCCGCGCTGCCAAGCTTGCTCAGCAGCAGCACGATGGCGAAGGTCAGGGCTGCCAGGCCGATGTTGGCCACGCTGCCGAATTCCGGCGAGGCGCTGTTGCCACCCATTACCCAGCGAGCGGCCACGGGCATCAGGGTCAGGCCGATGGTAGTGATGACGATGCCGGTCACCAACGGCGGGAAGAACTTGGTGATGCGCGAGAACACCGGCGTGATCAGAAAACCGATCAGCGACGCTGCCATGACCGCGCCGAGCACGCCCGGCAGGCCACCGCCGCCCTCGCTGCTGAGGATGGCCCCCATGGTCGCCACACCGGCGAATGAAACGCCCTGCACCAGCGGCAACTGGCAGCCGAAGAACGGCAGGCCAAGGGTTTGCAGCAGGGTGGCCAAGCCACCGGCAAACAGCGAAGCGGCGATCAGCATGCCGATTTCGGCGCCGTTCAGGCCTGCGGCCTGCCCCAGGATCAGGGGTACCGCGACGATCCCCCCGTACATGGTCAGCACATGCTGCAGACCATAGGCCAGGTTGGCACCAAGACCGAGGTTTTCATCCTCGGGCCGCTTGGCGGGAGACGTGCTAGGGGACGTAGTCATGGAGCAGGCTCTCTGTTTATTGTTGTGGCGCTACTGTAGACACTTCCGGCAAATGATTGCCACAAGAATTGTATACAATATTTTGATCGTAGCGCGCACAAGAGTGCCCGCAAGATGCGCTGGAATCTAATGCAGAAGGCGTACCAACTCGTCAGAGGCTGTGCTAGAGGGGTGTGTACAAAGCGCCGCTACCCAGGCTTAAAGCTGTCTGGGTAGACAAGAAACACAACGCGGGGGAGCCATTAGCTAGCTAAGAGATTTCATTATTCGATGAGTTCGCGCAGCTCACGCATCATTTCGGTGCTGTCGGCCACGTTCAATTCCACAAGACGGTGCAAATGGGTCATCGATTCGACGTCGATGTACAGGCAGATAAAGCCCAGGCGGGTGGCTTCCTCATGGCGCAATTCAACCTGCATTTGCACACGCACATCGCGGTCGAGGTGGATGATCGCATCGAAATCCTGGGTCAGGTCGGCGTCCCATGGCTCGGGGCGATTGACCAGAAGGCCCTTCAGCGACAGATCCAGGAGTTTTACCGGCCAGCGGCGGTCGCCCTGGCGCAGCTCGGTGGGGGCATCGAAATCGATGCGCTGGAAACGGCGGCGTTCGTCGTGATCGCTCATGGGGTAGATCCTCGCATAGGTCCTCAGGTGACATCCTGACTATAGTTAGAGTGGTATGTACATCAGGTACCGCAATCTGGCCGCAGAGGCTCTAGACCAAAGCAAGTGTGGCAATGCGCGATGACTCGCCCTAGACTCGATGGGCGGTCTTTTCCAATCCACCAGCTGGAAGCAAACCATGAACAACAATAATAGCCTGCTACGCCACATTCCGTGGCTGGCGCTGGCAGTCATAGGAGCCTGTGCGCTGGGCGTGGTTGCCCTGCGTCGCGGCGAGGCGATCAATGCCTTGTGGATCGTGGTCGCGGCAGTGGCCATCTACCTGGTCGCCTATCGCTACTACAGCCTGTTCATCGCCACCAAGGTGATGCAACTCGACCCGCGCCGTGCCACCCCGGCGGTGCTCAACAACGATGGCCTGGACTACGTCCCGACCAACAAACACATCCTCTTCGGTCACCACTTCGCCGCCATCGCTGGCGCAGGTCCCTTGGTCGGCCCGGTGCTCGCCGCGCAGATGGGCTACCTGCCCGGCACGCTGTGGCTGATCGCCGGCGTGGTGCTGGCCGGTGCGGTGCAGGACTTCATGGTCCTGTTCCTGTCCACCCGCCGCAACGGCCGCTCGCTGGGCGACATGGTACGTGAGGAGATGGGCCGTATCCCGGGCACCATCGCCCTGTTCGGCTGCTTCCTGATCATGATCATCATCCTGGCGGTGCTGGCATTGATCGTGGTCAAGGCCTTGGCCGAGAGCCCGTGGGGCATGTTCACGGTGATGGCGACCATTCCGATCGCGATGTTCATGGGCATTTACATGCGCTACATCCGCCCGGGCCATATCGGTGAGATCTCGGTCATCGGCGTGGTGCTGCTGCTGGCCTCGATCTGGCTGGGGGGCCAGATTGCCGCAGATCCGACCTGGGGCCCGGCGTTCACCTTCACCGGCGTGCAGATCACCTGGATGCTGGTGGGCTATGGCTTCGTCGCCGCCGTGCTGCCGGTATGGCTGGTATTGGCGCCACGTGACTACCTGTCGACCTTCCTCAAGATCGGCACGATCGTCGGCCTGGCCATTGGTATCCTGATCATCGCGCCCGAGCTGAAAATGCCGGCGCTGACCCAGTTCACCGATGGCACCGGCCCGGTGTGGAAGGGCACCCTGTTCCCGTTCCTGTTCATCACCATCGCCTGTGGCGCGGTGTCCGGCTTCCATGCGCTGATCTCCTCGGGAACCACGCCCAAGCTGCTGGACAACGAAACCAACGCCCGCTACATCGGCTACGGCGGCATGCTGATGGAATCGTTCGTTGCCATCATGGCCATGGTCGCCGCCTCGGTGATCGAACCAGGCGTGTACTTCGCCATGAACAGCCCGGCCGCGGTGGTCGGTGCCGACGTGGCATCGGTGGCGCAAACGGTCAGCAGCTGGGGCTTCCTGATTACCCCTGAGCAGCTCGAGGCCACTGCCCGCGACATTGGCGAGCACACCATCCTGGCCCGTGCCGGTGGTGCGCCGACCCTGGCGGTGGGTATTGCGCAGATCCTGCACCAGGTGCTGCCGGGTGAAAACACCATGGCCTTCTGGTACCACTTCGCAATCCTGTTCGAGGCCCTGTTCATCCTTACCGCGGTAGACGCTGGCACCCGTGCCGGGCGCTTCATGCTGCAGGACCTGCTGGGCAGCTTCGTGCCGGCGCTCAAGCGCACCGAGTCGTGGACTGCCAACCTGATTGGTACTGCCGGCTGCGTGGCCCTGTGGGGCTACCTGCTGTACCAGGGCGTGATCGACCCGCTGGGTGGCATCAACACCCTGTGGCCGCTGTTCGGTATTTCCAACCAGATGCTGGCCGGTATCGCCTTGATGCTCGGCACCGTGGTGCTGATCAAGATGAAGCGCCAGCGCTACGTCTGGGTCACCCTGCTGCCGGCCGTGTGGTTGCTCATCTGCACCACCACTGCAGGCCTGATCAAGCTGTTCGACCCGAACCCGGCTGTTGGTTTCCTGGCCTTGGCCAAGAAATACAGCACTGCGCTGGACGCCGGCCAGGTACTGGCCCCGGCCAAGGACATCGGACAGATGCAGCACGTGATTTTCAACGCCTACACCAACGCCGGCCTGACGATCCTGTTCCTGGTTGTGGTGTTCAGTGTGCTGTTCTTCGCTGTCAAGGTCGGCTTCGCCGCCCTCGGCCGCAAGGAGCGCACCGACAAGGAAACCCCGTTCCAGGCCCTGCCTGAAGCTTGAGAGGACTGCTGCGATGTTCAACGACCTGGGTCGACTGGGTAAGTACCTGGGGCAGGCAGCCCGCCTGATGGTCGGCATGCCCGACTACGACAACTACGTCGAGCACATGCAGAAAACGCACCCGGACAAGCCGGTCATGACGTACGAGCAGTTCTTCCGCGAACGCCAGGAAGCGCGCTACGGCGGCAAGTCCGGGCCCAAGTGTTGTTGAGCCTCAAGCGTTAACCTGTCCCGGCCTCATCGCCGGCAAGCCGGCTCCCACAGGTATTGCACAGGCCTCAAGGTTTGTGCGGTACCTGTGGGAGCTGGCTTGCCGGCGATGAGGCCAGTGTTTTTTCCGCACAGGAGATGTTCTGCGTGCAGACGCCTATTCCCGTAACCGTACTCACTGGCTTCCTCGGTGCCGGCAAGACCACCTTGCTCAAGCACATGCTCAAGGCCGAGCACGGCCTGAAGATCGCCGTGATCGAGAACGAATTCAGCGAGGCCGGCATCGACAGCCAGCTACTGGGCGACGACCCGGTGCAGGTAATGACCTTGGCCAATGGCTGCGTGTGCTGCAGCATCCATGGCGACCTGACCCGCGCCTTGTACCTGCTGCTGGAACGCCTGGATGCCGGCGAGATCGCCTTCGACCGCCTGGTAATCGAGTGCACCGGCCTGGCCGACCCGGCGCCGGTGGCCCAGACCTTCTTCATCGACGAGGAACTGCGTGAGCGCTACATCCTCGACGGCATCATCACCCTGGTCGATGCCGCTCACGCCGAGTTGCACCTGACCCAGACCATCGCCCAGGCCCAGGTCGGCTTTGCCGATCGCCTGCTGCTGAGCAAGACCGACCTGGTCGAGCCCGCTGCAGTCGAGGCCCTGCGCGAGCGCCTGGCGCGCATCAATGGCCGGGCCGCGGTCCGCGTGGTCGAGCATGGTCGCATCGACCTGGCCGAGCTGCTGGATGTGCGTGGTTTCAACCTCAACCCGGATCTGGGCGCGAACCTGAAGCCAGCGCTACGCCCGCTGCTCAAGCCCGCTACCCCGGACCGGATTTCCACCTTGGTGCTGCGCACGGAAAGCCCGCTGGACATCGACCGCCTCAGCGACTTCATGAACGAACTGCTGGAAACCCACGGCAAGCAGCTGCTGCGCTACAAGGGCGTGCTGAACATTGCCGGAGAGGCGCGCAAGCTGGTGTTCCAGGGCGTACTCAAGCTCTATGGCTTCGACTGGGACGCCGAGTGGGCCGAGGGTGAAACCCGCGAAAGCGTGATGGTGTTCATCGCCGACGAATTGCCCGAAGCTACGATTCGGGCTGGCTTCGAGGCGCTGGCTGCGGGCTGAACTGACGCGGCGTCTGGGCCTGGAACCACTGCGGCCACGAGCTGCGGTGGCGTGTATCGAGCTCGATGCACGGGATCAGTCGCTCGGTCAGCAGTGCTGTCTGCCGCACCGCCTTGGCGGTGCGGTACTTGACGCTGTGGATGCACTCGCGGTCGCCGAACTCGCAGCGGTTCAGCGCGGTGCCGCCGCAGGGGCCGTTGGCCAGGCCCTTGGGGCAGGTTTCCGGGCAGATGTACAGGGTGTCTTCCAGGCGGCAGCGGCCGCAGGTGTCGCAGCCTACCAGCGGTTTCTTCACCGTGTGTTCCACCTTGTGCAGCACCTGCGCGCCAAGGCGGGTGGCCCACATCGGCTGGCGCACAGCCCAGCCAAATGCCTTGCTCAGCCCATTGCGGCGGCTGAACAGCAGCGAATGCATGCCGTGCATCAGGTGATAGCGCGCCTTCTCCTTGAACGAGGCATCGACCCGTGATTCGCCCTGGCGCCAGCTTGCCTGCGGCGGATGGAAGCTGACTGCCGGCAGGCCGGGCATCTGCCAGCTGGCCTGCCAGGCCGGCGCCCATTGTTCCAGCGTGTGGATTTGCGCCTGCCAGTGCTCGATGCGTGCTTCCAGGGCCAGCAGTTGCTTGAGTTCGTGAACCCCCGACAAATGCACGCCGGCGTAGCCCATCAGCTTCACGCCGATGATCTGCAAAGCAAGGCGGTCGACGCTGCGCGCCTGGGCAAAGGCCTTGGACTGCGCCGCTTCCGCTTCCAGCATGTCGCGCATGGACGGCGTGACGGTCACGCCCGCCACGTGCTCGAGCATCGCCGCACGCCCGTGGGTGAGGCTCATCAGGCAGGCCAGCATCGGCCGGGGCGTGGCCTGGCGGCGCATCCAGTGCATGGCTTCCTGGTGTTTGCCGGCATCGAATCCCAGTTGCAGGGTAAGGAAGTCGGCGCCTGCCGCCAGTTTTTTCTCGGCCTTGAAGTATTGGGCACCGCCTTCTTCCTCGCAGTACTTGAACGGGTTCAGCGCCGCGCCAAGCAGCCAGTGCGGGCAGGCCTGGCGGGCGATCTGCAGGGCTGCTACCGACTCCAGGTAGCGCACCGGGCGCTGGCCAGGCTGGTGGCCGGGCAGACGGTCGCCGGTCAGCAGCAGCAGTTGGTCGAGGCCGGCGGCATCCATGCGTTGCAGTTGGGCGAGCAGGTGGTGGCGTTCGCGGTCCTTGCCGGAGAAATGCGGCAGGGCAGGTACCGGGTTGCCGAACGAGGCGAGGGCGTCCAGTGGCGACATGTCCAGCGGGCTGCCGACGCGGTCGCCAATGGCCACAGTCATTGGCCAGCCGCACAGGTGCGCACGGGCCAGGATCGCGTCCATGGCGGCGAAGCGTTCTGCGGAGGGCTTGGGGACGAACTCCATGATGCAGACGAAGGTGTTTTCGCGCAGCGCGGTTTTCAGCAGGCTCATGGGGCCGGGTACCTGGTGTGGTCAGGGTGGCATTGTGCGGCAGAAGGCGGGTGGGGTCATGCTCTGAATGAGACATGTGTGTGCCTGTGCCGGCCTCTTCGCGGGCGCGCCCGCTCCCACAGGTATTGCATGAACCTTGAAGCCTGTGGCGAACCCTGTGGGAGCGGGCATGCCCGCGAAGGGGCCGGTACAGGCAGTACACATTCATGATCATGAGTAAATCTTGAGTTCATCTCAAATTTAATGAGTTTGTCTCAAGATGCCAGTGCCCGGAGAATCCCCTCATTCATTTCTGCATGCTGAGGGACAAGACATGGCACTGGCACACAACCTGGGCTTTCCACGTATCGGCCGCGACCGCGAGCTGAAAAAGGCCCAGGAAGCCTACTGGAAGGGTGAACTCGACGAAGCCGGCCTGCGCGCCGTCGGCCGCGAGCTGCGTGCCCGCCACTGGCAGGTGCAGAAAAACGCCGGCATCGAACTGCTGCCGGTCGGCGACTTTGCCTGGTACGACCAGGTGCTGACCCACTCGCTGACCTTCGGCGTGATCCCGCAGCGCTTTCGCAGCCATGACGGCGCCAGGCCAACGCTGCAAACCCTGTTCGCCATGGCCCGTGGCGCCGTGGGTGATGGCTGCTGCGGCGGCGCCCATGCGCAGGAAATGACCAAGTGGTTCGACACCAACTATCACTACCTGGTCCCCGAGTTCACCGTCGACCAGCAGTTCGCCCTGAGCTGGGAGCAGCTGTTCGAAGAGGTGGCAGAAGCCCAGGCCCTGGGGCACGCGGTCAAGCCGGTGGTGATCGGCCCGCTGACCTACCTGTGGCTGGGCAAGGCCAAGGGCGGCGATTTCGACAAGCTGGAGCTGCTAGACCGCCTGTTGCCAGTGTATGACCAGATTCTCAATCGCCTGGCTGCCCAGGGCGTGGAATGGGTACAGATCGATGAGCCGATCCTCGCCCTGGACCTGCCTCAGGCCTGGAAGAATGCCTACGAGCGCGTTTACAACATCCTTCAGCGGGCGCCACTGAAGAAGCTGATCGCCACCTATTTCGGCGGCCTGGAAGACAACCTGGGCCTGGCCGCGAACCTGCCGGTCGATGGCCTGCACATCGACTTGGTGCGGGCGCCCGAACAGTACCCGACCATCCTCGACCGCCTGCCGGCCTACAAGGTGCTGTCGCTGGGCCTGGTCAACGGCCGCAACGTCTGGCGCTGCGACCTGGAAAAGGCGCTGGAGGTACTGCGCCATGCCCATGAGCGCCTGGGTGAGCGGCTGTGGGTGGCGCCGTCCTGCTCGCTGCTGCACAGCCCGGTGGACCTGGACCGTGAAGACCAGCTCGATGCCGAACTGCACAGCTGGCTGGCCTTCGCCGTGCAGAAGTGCCAGGAAGTGGCGCTGCTGGCCAAGGCCATCAATGCCCCGCACGCCGCCGACGTGGCCGCCGCATTGGCCCAGAGCCAGGCCGTGCAGGCCAGCCGCGCCGCTTCGCCGCGTATTCACAAGCCTGGCGTGCAGGCCCGGCTGGCAGCCATCAAGCCCGCTGACAGCCAGCGTCAGTCGGCGTTTGCCCAGCGTATCGTCAAGCAACGTACGGGGCTCGACCTGCCGGCGTTTCCGACCACCACCATCGGTTCGTTCCCGCAGACCTCGGCGATTCGCCTGGCACGCCAGGCCTACCGGCAGGGCAAGCTGACCGAGGCCGATTACGTCGAGGCCATGCACAGCGAGATCCGCCATGCGGTGAAAATCCAGGAGGACCTAGGCCTGGATGTGCTGGTGCACGGCGAGGCCGAGCGCAACGACATGGTCGAGTACTTCGCCGAGCAGATCGATGGCTATGCGTTCACCCGCTTCGGCTGGGTGCAGAGTTACGGTTCGCGCTGTGTGAAGCCTGCGGTGATCGTTGGCGACCTGAGCCGGCCGAAAGCCATGACCGTGGAATGGATCACCTATGCCCAGAGCCTGACCAGCAAGGTGATGAAGGGCATGCTGACCGGCCCGGTGACGATGTTGATGTGGTCGTTCCCGCGTGAAGACGTGAGCCGCGAAGTGCAGGCGCGCCAGCTGGCACTGGCAATCCGCGACGAAGTGGTCGATCTGGAGGCGGCGGGTATCAGGATTGTGCAGATCGACGAAGCGGCCTTCCGTGAAGGCCTGCCGCTGCGCCATGGCGCCTGGGCCCATTACCTGGAATGGGCCACCGAGGCCTTCCGCTTGTGTGCCTCGGGGGTGCGTGACGAAACCCAGATCCACACCCACATGTGCTACAGCGAGTTCAACGACGTGATCGAGTCGATCGCGGCGATGGATGCCGACGTGATCACCATCGAGACCTCGCGGTCCGACATGGAGCTGCTGGCGGCCTTCGAGCGCTTTGCCTATCCCAACGAGATCGGCCCGGGGGTGTATGACATTCATTCGCCACGGGTGCCGACCCGTGAGGAAATGGTCAAGCTGCTGCGCAAGGCTGCCCGGCGTATCCCGGCCGAGCGCCTGTGGGTAAACCCGGATTGCGGGCTGAAGACCCGGGGTTGGCCGGAGACCGAGGCAGCGCTGGTGAACATGGTCGCAGCTGCCCGCGAGCTGCGTGCCACTGTCTGATTTTTTGCTGTTTGTGCCGGCCTCTTCGCGGGTGAACCCGCTCCCACAGGGATATCACTGGATCAAGCATCAGTGGGGTCCCTGTGGGAGCGGGCAAGCCCGCGAAGAGGCCGGGCCTGCTCACATCAGCCTGTGATCAACGCTCGATCGCCAAGGCCACGCCTTGCCCGCCGCCAATGCACAAGGTGGCCAGGCCTTTCTTCGCATCCCGCTTGATCATTTCATGCAGCAGGGTCACCAGCACCCGGCACCCGGACGCACCAATCGGATGGCCCAGGGCAATCGCCCCGCCATTCACGTTGACCCGCGCGGCATCCCATTCCAGCGCCTTGCCCACGGCCAGCGCCTGCGCGGCAAAGGCTTCGTTGGCTTCGATCAGGTCCAGCTCGGCCAGTTGCCAGCCGGCCTTGTCCAGGCAGCGCTGCGTGGCCGAAACCGGGCCAATGCCCATGATCGCCGGGTCTACACCGGCACTGGCATAGGCCGCGATCCGGGCCAGCACCGGCAAGCCCAGAGCCTTGGCCTTGGCAGCGCTCATCAGCAGCACGGCGGCGGCACCGTCATTCAGGCTTGAAGCGTTGCCGGCGGTGACGCTGCCGTCCTTCTTGAACGCCGGGCGCAGTTTGCCCAGGGACTCGGCAGTGGTATCCGGACGCGGCTGCTCGTCCCGCGCGAAGACTTTGGGGTCGCCTTTTTTCTGCGGCAGCACGATCGGGGTGATTTCATCATCGAAGCGGCCGGCCTCAATCGCCGCCACCGCCTTGCGCTGCGACTCGGCGGCGAAGGCGTCCTGCTGCTCGCGGCTGAGGCCGTATTGCTCCACCAGGTTTTCGGCGGTGATGCCCATGTGGTAGTCGTTGAAGGCATCCCACAGGCCATCGGTGATCATGCTGTCGATCAACTGGCCATGCCCCATGCGCTGGCCAGTGCGGGCCGAGGGCATCACGTAGGGGGCAAGGCTCATGTTCTCCTGGCCGCCGGCGATTACCACCTCGGCGTCGCCGCAGCGAATGGCCTGAGCGCCCAGGTGCAGTGCCTTGAGGCCCGAGCCGCAGACCTTGTTCAGGGTCAGTGCCGGTACGCTGAAGGGCAGGCCGGCCTTGATCGCTGCCTGGCGTGCAGGGTTCTGCCCGGCGCCGGCAGTGAGCACCTGGCCGAGGATGACTTCGTCGACCTGTGCCGGGGCCAGCCCGGTCTGCTCCAGCAGGCGCTTGATCACGGCGGCACCGAGGTCTACTGCAGGCACATTGGCCAAGGCGCCCTGGAAGCTGCCAATGGCGGTACGGGTTGCGGCGACGATGACCACGTCGTTCATGTTGTTGTTCTCCGTGCGATGGGCGTAATGCCGCAAGCATCGGTGGCTTTGGCTCATTTGTTAAGTTTGTTTTTCTTTGCGATTAATGTGTAAAGCCAATGAATGAGCGTAAAGCGGCCTGCAGAACTATGCTAAGGGATGCACTTTTGCATCCATCTGAATGGAGTTCATGCCCATGCGTACATTGATCGCCATGACTCTCCTGATTGGCAGCGGCACTGTGTTCGCCGCCACCGAATGTACCACTGCTGACAAAAGCACCTGGCAGGATCAGGAAAAATTCCAGGCGCAGCTCAAGGAGCAGGGCTACAAGATCAACAAGTTCAAGGTCACCAAGGGTAACTGCTACGAGATCTACGGTTTCGACAAGGATGGCAAGAAGGTCGAGATCTACCATGACCCAGTGACGGGCAAGGCAGTCAAGACCGAGTACCACGATTGAACAGCGACGGTACGGTGCAGCTGTGGGACCCTCTACTGCGGCTGTGCCACTGGTCGATCGCCTTGGTGTTCTTCGCCAACTACTTCTTCAACGAAGAGGGTGAAGACTGGCACCAGTGGCTGGGTTACTACGCACTGGCCGTTGTGGTGGTGCGTGTGATCTGGGGCTTTGTCGGGCCACGCAGCGCGCGTTGGGCCGACTTCTGGCCAACCCCGACAAGCCTGGTCGGCCATGCCCGGGCGCTGCTGCATGGGGAGCTTGACCATCACATGGGGCATTCGCCGATTGGCGCCCTGGTGATGGTGCTGATGCTGACTTGCATCGCCGGCCTGGGCCTTACCGGGTGGGCGTCGCAGGAGGTGGACGCGCTGTTTGGTGTCGACTGGCCGATGGACCTGCACAGCTGGCTGGCCAACGCGCTGCTGGTGCTGGTTTGCGTGCATGTGCTGGCGGCCATCTACGAGAGCGTGCGCATGCGGGAAAACCTGCCGTGGTCGATGATCACCGGGCGCCGTCGGCATCGCGACTGACTGTGCCGGCCTCTTCGCGGGCTCACCCGCTCCCACAGGTACTGCGCAGCCTTCAGGATTTGCGCCGTCCCTGTGGGAGCGGGCGAGCCCGCGAAGCGGCCGGACAGGAAAACCTCGGTTTTGAATCCCTCTGATCACCCCGTAATATGTGTCGGATAACCTGCGGGGGTAGTCTCACCCTCTGATCAACCGGAATCGCCCAAGGCGGCGCTTCCCCCGGCATAAACCTGACGAGGTACAGACATTGGCCATCATTCATCCTAAGGTTCGCGGTTTCATCTGCACCACGACTCACCCGAAGGGCTGCGAGCTCAACGTCCGTGACCAGATCGAAGCCACCCGCAAGCTGGGCGTGCGCGAGGATGGCCCGAAGAAGGTCCTGGTCATCGGTGCTTCCAGCGGCTATGGCCTGGCAGCCCGCATCACCGCGGCGTTCGGCTTCAAGGCCGACACCCTGGGCGTGTTCTTCGAAAAGCCAGGCACCGAGACCAAGGCCGGCACTGCTGGCTGGTACAACGCTGCAGCCTTCGACAAGTTTGCCAAGGCCGAGGGCCTGTACAGCAAGTCGATCAATGGTGACGCCTTCTCTGACGAAGCCCGTGCCAAGGTCATCGAACTGATCAAGAACGAAATGGGCGGCAAGGTCGACCTGGTCATCTACTCGCTGGCCTCGCCAGTGCGCAAGCTGCCGCAGACCGGTGAGCTGGTGCGTTCGGCCCTGAAGCCGATCGGCCAGCCGTACAAGTCGACCGCCATCGACACCAACAAGGACACCATCATCGAGGCCAGCATCGAGCCGGCTACCGAGCAGGAAATCGCCGACACCGTCACCGTCATGGGTGGCCAGGACTGGCAGCTGTGGATCGACGCCCTGGCTGGCGCCAACGTGCTGGCCGAAGGCGCCCGCACCGTGGCCTTCAGCTACATCGGCAGCGATATCACCTGGCCAATCTACTGGCACGGTGCGCTGGGCCAGGCCAAGCAGGACCTGGACGAAACTGCCCTGCGCCTGGACAAGAAACTGGCCGAAGAAGTGAAGGGCGGCGCCAACGTGGCGGTGCTGAAGTCGGTGGTTACCCAGGCCAGCTCGGCCATCCCGGTGATGCCGCTTTACCTGTCGATGGTGTTCAAGATCATGCAGGAGAAGGGTGTTCACGAAGGCACCCAGGACCAGCTGGACCGCATGTACCGTGACCGCATGTACCGTGCCGACGGCGCTCCGGCCGAGGTCGACGAAAAGGGCCGCCTGCGCCTGGACGACTGGGAACTGCGTGATGACGTACAGGATGCCTGCAAGGCGCTGTGGCCACAGGTGACCACCGAGAACCTGTTCGAACTGACCGACTACGCCGGTTACAAGAAGCAGTTCCTCAACCTGTTCGGCTTCGAGCGCGCTGACGTCAACTACGACGAAGACGTGGCTACCGAGGTGAAGTTCGACTGCATCGAGCTGTAACCGCTGCCGGCCTGTACCGGCCTCTTCGCGGGCACGCCCGCTCCCACAGGTTCCCCACTGCCTTCAAGCTTGGTGAGATCCCTGTGGGAGCGGGCAAGCCCGCGAAGAGGCCGGTACAGGTTATAAAAACTTTGCTAGCTTTGGCGCACAACAACAGGGAATGTGCCATGAGCAGCCTCACCCAGCCCGCCACTGCCTTTCGCCACACCGCAGCCGACGGCTACAGCCTCGGCGGCTTCCGCTGGCGCCACGCCCGACCTGATCCCCAGCGCCCGCTGGTGATCATCAACGCTGCCACCTCGGTACGCTGCCGCTACTACTCGCGTTTCGCCGACTACCTGTTCGCCCAGGGTTGTGATGTGCTGACCTACGACTACCGTGGCATCGGCGAATCCCGACCGCTCTCGTTGCGCGGCTTCCAGGCGTCCTGGAGCGACTGGGGCCGGCTGGACTTCGAAGCCATGCTGGTGCACGCCACAGAACATTTCCCGGGCCAGCCGGTGGACGTGGTGGGGCATAGTTTTGGCGGCTGCGCAGTGGGGCTGGCACCGTCGGCAAGCAAGGTGCGCCGGGTGGTGATGGTCGGCGCGCAATTTGCCTACTGGCGCGATTACGCGGTTGATCAGCGCTGGCAACTGTTCGGCAAGTGGCATGTGGTAATGCCGCTGCTCACCCGGTTGTTCGGTTACTTTCCCGGCAAGCGCCTGGGTTGGCTGGAGGACACGCCATCCGGCGTGGTGCACGACTGGACCACCCGTACCCCGCGCTATGAGCAGCGGCCCAGTGGGCGTGCGCTGGAGGCACTACCGTTCGCCCAGGTACGGGCGGCGACGCTGGCCATCAGCCTGACCGATGACCCCTTTGGCACTGTGGCGGCGACCGAGCGTTTGCTGGGTTATCTGCAGCGGGCCGAGCGCCAGCACCTGCGCATTGCGCCTGAGGATATCTCGGTCGAGGAAATTGGCCATTTCGCGTTCTTCCATGACCGGTTTCGCGAAAGTTTGTGGCCGGTGGCGTTGCAGTGGTTGCAGCGGGGTGGGTTGGCGGGTGACGTCCCAGGAAAGATCATGGGTTGATGCTGCCTGCACCGGCCTCATCGCCGGCAAGCCAGCTCCCACAGGGATATCATCAAGCCTGAAGGCAGTGGGGTACCTGTGGGAGCTGGCTTGCCGGCGAAAGGGCCGCAAAGCGGCCCCGGCTATCTCACGCCTTGCGCGACAGCGGCAGCTCGGCAAACTTCACGCCCGCCAAACCATGCTTGATCAGCGCACGAATGTTGCCATGGTCGCTGCCCTCGGGCGTGGCCACCACGTCACGGTAGTGCTCGCCAAAGGCCAGCAGCGCTTCCTGGTCGCTCAGCCCTTCCAGCAGCGCCAGGCCCAGAGTCTTGCAGGAACCTTCGTTCTGCCCGGCTGCATTTGCCACGCCGCCATTGTCGAAGGCCTGTGGCTGGTAGCTGTAGTTGTCGGCAATGAACGCCAGGGTGTCGGCAAACACGTGTTGGCCGCTGGCCAGGCTGGCGCGCAGGGTGTTCAGGTCAGTCACGGGGTTTTCCTTTTTCGAACGCCGCTTGCTGGTCGGCGCTGGCTTCTTTCTGATATTGGGCTTTCCACTCGGCGTAGGGCATGCCGTACACCGCTTCGCGGGCGTCATCCAGGCTGAGGTCGAGCTGGCGCTCGTCAGCCGCGGCCTTGTACCACTTGGACAGGCAGTTGCGGCAGAAGCCGGACAGGTTCATCAGGTCGATGTTCTGCACGTCGGTGCGCTTTTGCAGGTGTTCGACCAGGCGCCGGAACGCGGCGGCCTCGAGTTCGAGCTGTTGCTGTGGGGTCATGGGCTTCTCTCAGGTCATGCGGTTCTTCAGGTGGCGGCCACCGTTGATGACCACCTGGCTGCCGGTGCTGTACTGGCTGGCGAGCAGGTACTTGACTGTCTCGATCAGCGGGCCGGCGCCGGGTTCGAACTCCAGCAGGGCCTTTTTCAGGGTTTGCTGGCGGTAGGCTTCGTCACCCCCTTCCTTGAGGATCAGCAGCCCGGGCAGGATACCGTTCACATGCACCTTGGGCGCATATTTTTCGGCGAACGACAGCACCATGTTCTGCAGCGCGGCCTTGGTCGCGGCATAGCCGATGTGGCTTTTGCTGCCGCGCGAAGAGGTTTCGTCGCAAATGTGGATGATGTCGGCCTTTTCCACCTTGGCCAGCAGGTCGCCCAGGGCCAGGTTGAGATGGTAGGGCGCTTCGACGTGCAGGCGGAACATGGTTTCGAGGTTTTCGAGGCCATCGTCGAGCCACAGCGAGGCGTTGTGGATGATCGCGCGCAGGCCGTCGTAATGGTTGTGCAGGTAGTCGATCAGGGCCTGGCGGTCAGCCGCCTGACACAGGTCGGCCTGGAACTGCACGATGTTCGGGTGGGCCGCCTGTGGCTGAAGGCTTCGGCTGGCACTGACTACCGTATGGCCGGCCTGCGCCAGTTCAAGGGCCAGAGCCAGCCCGACGCGCTGGCTGGCTCCGGTAACGAGAATGGGGCTGTTCATGTTCGGGGCGGTCAACTTGTCTGTCCTTTGGTTGCCGCCCAGCATACCCGAACTGTCTACCGTGTGTACGGCCTGGCCTTAGCGGCTGCGCAGGGCGCCAGCGGGGGCCGGGGATGCATGCAGCCAGCCGGCCAGCAGGCGGGTGGACAGGGGGATGAACAGGTAGACCATCACCGGCGTCAGGCCCAGGGTGCTGAGCAATACCCGTGGTACCAGGCCCAGTGCTGCCAGCCAGTGGCCGAACACCAGGTTGAATACCAGCGAGACCGGGAAGAAGGCCAGCCAGATGGCTACCGCCTGCTTCCAGCGCGGTGGTTTTTGCACCAGGTTGGTGCCAAACCAGTCGTCAATGCCGCTCACGCGCGCTTCTTTGGGGCGTTCGAACAGGCCGTTGCCGCGCTGCAGCCAGGCCCGGCGCGAGGCGGAATGCTCCCAGGCCTGCAGGGTCGGTTCGTCGCTGAAACGAAAGATGATCTGGAATTCGTCGCTGTCGCGGGGTGGCGCCAGGATGCCCGAGCCAAGGTAGCCGGGGAAGTCGGTGGCCAGCTGTTCGCCTTCATGCAGCCAGGCCAGCAGTTCCTGGTAGCGGCCATGGGCGGCGCGGCGCGACACCATCAGGGTGACGGGAGGGGTAGACATCGTGTATCTCCTGGCAACGGGGCTGGCGGGTAGCCGGCCCCTTTGGCTGTGTGGCCCGGGGTGGTGGGCAACGCAGGCGTGCATGCAAGAATCGGGCGCGGATTATCGCCCATGTGCGATCTTCGGCAACTGTCAGCCGGCAAACGGTTGCGGCACAGCGTGTGGTATTGCCGTAGTAGACTAGGTGTTCAACTTGGGCACACAAGGTACACCTTGCAGATGAACGAACAGGGACTGAATCCGGTTATCGATGCGGGCCTCGCGCAGCAGGACCTGTTTCCGATCCGTGAGGTTTCCCGCCTGACCGGCGTCAACGCCGTGACCTTGCGCGCCTGGGAGCGCCGCTACGGTCTGATCCAGCCAACCCGCACCGAAAGTGGCCATCGCCTGTATACCCAGGCCGACATCGATGATATCCGACGTATCCTGGGCTGGCTGGCGCGCGGTGTGGCGGTGAGCAAGGTTGCCAGCATCCTTGCGCGCGGCCACGCTGTTGCCGGGCAGGCAGGTGGCGCGACGGGCACCTGGGTGCACTGGCAGCAGCAGATTCGCCAGGCGCTACAGTGTTTTGACGTGGCTGGCCTGGACCGCCTGTTCGACGAGGTGTTTGCCGCCTGCGCCCTGGACCAGGTGTTCAGCGAAGTGTTCATGCCGGTCTGGCATGAACTGGCGGTCGGCCATGGCGGCTACGGGCAGCCCAGCGAGTGGCTGTTCTTCGATCAGTTCCTGCGTGGCCGGGTGTTTGCCCGCTTGCAACTTGCCCGTGCACCGCGCACCCACAAGGTGCTCCTGGCGCCGTTGCCGGGGCAGTGCCACGAGCTGGAATTGCTGGTGACCAGCCTGACCCTGGGCAGCGATGAAGTTGGCGTGACGCCACTGGCGAGCGGGCAGCCGCTGGCAGAGCTGACACTGGTCTGCGAGCGCCTGAAACCGGATGCCCTGGTGCTGTTTTCCCACCAGCCGCCCACCACGGAACTCACCCGGCGCCTGACGCGCCTGGTGGCAGGGCTGGAATGCCCGTTGTTACTGGCGGGTGAAGCGGCGGAACTGGCACAGGACAGCCTTGCTGGCAGCCCGATCGCCTGCCTGGGCGCGCAGGGCAGCGTTATGCGCCAGCGTTTGCGGCAATTTCTGGCCGGTCAGCTCGATACCTGAGTGTGAAGCTCGGGGTGGGCCCGGCGATGGGCCTGGAGGATGTAGTCGCGCAGGCGTTCGATCTCTTCGGCCGGACTTTGACTGAGGTCGTAGGCGGCCAGGTCCGGGCCGATGCGCCTGCCCAGCACGCCATGCAGTTCGATGGGAGGGATGCTGCCAGGGGCGAAGCGCAGTTCGAAGCGGGTTGGCGCCGCTGGCAGGCCACGGACTTCCAGCAACGTACCCTTGAACGAAATATCGCGAACCCACAGGCCGCTTTCCTGCCCATGGGCATCGAGCAGTGCACTCGGCTTTTCCATCGACAGGCGCCAGGGGCGCAGCATAGGGCCGTCTTCGTAGATTTCCGGTGAGCCCAGTTGCAGGTGCAGGGCGTGGAATTCGTCTTCCACCAGTTGCAGCGGGAAGCTTATCTGCTGGTTGTTGAACTGGGCCTGCAGGGTTACCTGCTCGTTGGCGACCAAGCGGGTGAGCAGGCTCTGGATGCGGCGGTCGCCATTGACCAGCAGGCTCGACATGGGGTCGGCCAGGTTCAACTGCGGCGAATGCTGCATGTTCTGTATGAAATCCAGCTCGTCCTGGGTAAGGAGCGCTTCTGCTTGCATGATCGAACTCGATAGCGATTTCTTCAACGCGATTGACCGTGCGTGGCGTACTTGGTTCAGGTGCGTTCGTCGGGTTTCGGACGAACGCGCAGTTGCGCCAGTTCCCGCTCCAGTTCGACCTGGCGAGTGACGTCTTTCTGGATACCGATGAAGTAGGTGCGCTGTTCCGCGTCGTGCCTGACCGGGGTGATCGACAGTTCGTTCCAGAAGGCGCTGCCATCCTTGCGGTAGTTGCGCAGCACTTCGCGGCACGGCCGGCCTTCGGCCAGGGCCTTGCGAATGCGGGCGCGGCCAAGCTGGTCGCGGTCTTCGGCCTGCAGGAAGCGGCAATCCTGATAAAGGATTTCGTCACGGCTATAGCCGGTCAGGCGTTCGAAAGCCGCGTTCACATAGATGAGAATGGTGTCGTCGCCTTCCTGTTCGGCGACCACGATGCCGTCATTGGATGCATCGACCATGGATTGCAGCAGTTGCGCGTTGATCATGTTCGGGCCGTTGAGTAAACAAGGGTGCGAAGCAGGGTTGAAGATGGTGACTTTGGTAGAGGCGGCCTTTTGCCAGCGCCGGATGCTAGTATCCTACGTTTTCACTCAGTTTCGGAATCCTCTACCCGATGAAAGTCGCCATTATTTCCGGATCGGTCTACGGCACCGCCGAAGAAGTCGCCCGCCACGCTCAATCGCTGCTCAAGGCTGCAGGCCTGGAGGCCTGGCATGCGGCGCGCGCCACCTTGCAGGACCTTGAAGGTTTTGCCCCCGATGCCTTGCTGGCCGTGACCTCGACCACTGGCATGGGCGAACTGCCGGACAACCTCATGCCGTTGTACAGCAGCATTCGTGACACCCTGCCTGCGGCCTGGCGTGGCCTGCCAGGTGCGGTGATTGCGTTGGGTGACAGCAGTTATGGCGATACCTATTGCGGTGGTGGCGAGCAGATGCGCGAACTGTTTGCCGAACTGGGCGTGCGGGAAGTGCAGCCGATGCTGCGCCTGGATGCCAGCGAGACGGTGACCCCGGAGGCGGATGCAGAGCCTTGGTTGGCTGAGTTGGCTGCTGCCTTGAAAGCCTCCTGACCCCAAGCCAGGCGCGGTTTCTGTGGGCGCAACCGTCTTCCACAAAATCCAAGAGCTTGTGCAATCCATGTGGGAGCGGGCGTGCCCGCGAACACCGGCGCAGCCGGTGCCATCCACCGCGTTGAATTCTTCGCGGGCACGCCCGCTCCCACAAAGAAGCGCGTCAGCCGTGGCTTTCGCGCAGCAACGCCAACCACGCCTGCGCCGCCCGTGACAGGTACGCACCGCGCCGCCAGATGAACGCGATATCCCAACGCAAATCCCCCGGCGAGCGCAGCGGCAAGCGCACCACACCTGGGCGCTCCAGCGCTTTTGCCACCACACGGGGCAGCAACACCACGCCCTGGCCCGCCGCCGCCAGCGCCGCGAGGAAGTCCGCCTGGCCGCTGCGCCCGCCTTCCTTCGGAGTAAAGCCCTGCTGCTGGCACGCCTTCAGCAGCCGGTCATTCAGCACGAAACTGCGCTGGTAAAGCAGGAACGGCGTATCAGCCAACTGCCGCAGGTCCACTCCGCCTTGGCTCGCAAGCTCATGACCGGCCGGCAACAGGGCGTCCATCGGTTCGTTGCAGAACGGCTGATAGTCGAACGCCTCGTAAGCGGGCGTCAGGCTACCACCCAGCTCCAGTTCGCCACTCCGGACCGCCTGTTCGATACTGCGGCTGCCGCCTTCGAGCAAGTGGACCGCGATGTTCGGGTGACGCCGCCGATACTCGGCGAACAACCCGGCGAACAGCGCGTCGCTGCCCAGCATCGGCAAGCCCAGGCGCAGCTCGCCGCGGGCCATCTGGCTGAGATCGTCCAGTTCGCCGAGCAGTGCCTGACGCTGGCGCAGCAAGGCCTCGCCGCGCTCCAGCACGATGCGCCCGGCAGCGGTCAGGTGCAGCTGCGAGGCCTGGCGCTCCAGCAGTGGCTGGCCCACATCTTGCTCCAGCTGGGCCACCTGTTTGCTCACCGCCGACTGGCTGATGTGCAGAGTCTGCGCCGCCTGGGTAAAACCGCCGCGGTGGACCACTTCGATAAAGCTGCGCAGCTGTTTGAATTCCATGATCGCAATTCCATTCTGGAATGGCGTTCAGTCTAACAATTCGCTTCTGGCCTACACAGCCGAATCTTAAAATGAGGGCCTGTCGAGGACTCCCCCATGAAACCCGCGTTACTGAAAAAAGCCCTGCGCCTGCTCGTCGAGCTGGCGATCCTCTGTGGCCTGTTCCTGCTCGGCGGCCAGCTTGCCAGCTGGCTAGGCTGGCCGATTCCCGGCGGCGTGATGGGCCTGGCATTGCTGCTGTTGCTGTTCGCCTCGGGTGTGCTCAAGCCGGCCACGCTGCAACTGGGCGCCGGCTGGCTGATGGCTGAGATGCTGCTGTTCTTCATCCCGGCGTTGATGAGCCTGCTCGATTACGGCGCCCTGATCCGTGACGAGGGCTGGCGCATCCTGCTGGTGATCGCGGTGAGCACCCTGATGGTGATGGTGGTGACCGCACTGACTGTGGAACTGGTGTGCCGCTGGAGGTTGCGCCATGAGCCTTGAACCCATGCCGCTGTTCTGGCTGGCCCTGACCTTGCTGGCCTACCTGGGCAGCCGCTGGCTGTACCGGCGCAGCGGCCGCTACCTGCTGTCGCCACTGATTCTGGTGCCGGTACTGTTGCTGGCGGTGGCCGTGCCGTTGCACACCGCCTATGCCGAGTACGCCCGCAACACCCACTGGCTGATGAGTGTGCTTGGCCCGGTAACCGTGGCATTCGCGGTACCGATCTGGCAGCAACGCGGCATGCTGGCGCGCCACTGGCCGGCGCTGATGGTGGGTATGGTCGTCGGCAGCAGTGCTTCGATCGCCAGTTCCTGGGGGTTGGCGCATCTGTTGGCGCTGGACAGCGCGACCAGCCTGTCGCTGGTGCCGCGGTCGATCACCACACCTTTTGCCATGCCACTGGCCCACGACCTGGGCGGCGTACCGGAGCTTACGGCAGTGTTCGTGATGTTCACCGGTGTGCTGGGGGCGATGTTCGGCGGCGTGCTGCTGCGCTGGTTGCCGCTGCGCACGCCGCTGGCACGGGGAGCGCTGTTCGGTGTCGGCGCCCATGGCGCCGGGGTCAGCCGGGCACAGGAGGTGGGCCGCGAGGAAGGCTCGGTGGCCGGCCTGGTCATGGTCCTTACCGGGCTGCTGAACCTGTTTGCGGCACCGCTGCTGGCCATGCTGCTCTGACCGTTCGTGCCACTGACTCGCCAAGTCATCAAGCTGGCTGACAACGCAAGTCCCAGCCCTTGGACCGCTGGTTAGACTCAGCCTCGACATAGAGAGCACATGTATGTGCCGAGGTGACATGCAATGACCGCAGCCTTGCTCTATTCCGCCATCACCACTTCACCGGGACCGTTCTGATGCCCATGGCCGAAATTCCATTGTGCATCTGGCGTACCCGGGGACAGAGTTTCGATTTCCGGGGCCAGAGCATCCGCTACTGGACCGCAGGGCAAGGAGAGCCCTTGCTTCTGTTGCACGGCTTCCCCACCGCCAGCTGGGATTGGCGCTACCTTTGGGGGCCTTTGACCCAGCGCTTTCGGGTGATCGCCTGCGACATGCTCGGCTTCGGCGATTCGGCCAAGCCGGTCGATCACGTCTACAGCCTGATCGAGCAGGCCGACCTGCAGCAGGCCTTGCTCGCCGGACTGAAGGTCGACCAGCCAGTACATCTGCTGGCTCATGATTACGGCGGCAGTGTGGCTCAGGAACTGCTGGCGCGGCATCATGAACAGCGCGCCGACATCGCCAGTTGCGTGTTCCTCAACAGCGGGTTGTTCCCCGAAAGCTGCCGCATGCTGCTGATCCAGAAGCTGCTGCTCAGCCGCCTGGGCTGGCTGGTAGGGCGCTCGTTCGGGCGCGACGATCTGGTGCGCAGCGTGACTCAGGTCTACGGCCCGTGTACCTACCCCAGTGAGAGCGTGCTGGATGACTTCTGGAGCCTGATCGTCGCCAATCATGGCACGCGCATCCTGCACAAGCTGGTGGGTTACATGCCAGAGCGCAGGTTGCATCGCGCCCGCTGGGTTGGCGCGATGCAGCGCCAAGGCGTGCCGCTGCGCTTCATCAATGGCGTGGTCGACCCGCTTTCCGGCGGGCACATGGTGGAGCGCTACCGGCAACTGGTGCCGGAGCCCGACACCGTGCAGTTGCAGGGCATCGGCCATTACCCGCATACCGAAGCGCCGGTGCAGGTGCTGCGCCATTACCTGGCCTTTCGTGAACAGTCGCTGAACCATTCCCGGCAGAAAGTGGCGTGCTCCTGACAGGGCCTCATCGCCGGCAAGCCGGCTCCCACAGGTCTTGAGGTTGGCGCGGTCGGTGTGGGGAGCTGGCTTGCCGGCGATGGGCCGCACAGCGGCCCCATAACCATCGCCCTGCGTTATTGCCAGGCATTCAGCCTGCGTGAGCTTGATTGTCCACCCACCGCTGGCGGCGGACACTCGGCTGACCTGAACCTGCCTGGAGCCATGAGCATGAGCGAGCCTGTCCGTCTGCAAGATCGCGTGGTGATCGTCACCGGAGCCGGCGGCGGCCTGGGCCGTGCGCATGCGCTGTTGTTCGCTTCGCGTGGCGCCCGGGTGGTGGTCAACGACCTTGGCGGCTCTACCCACGGTGAAGGTGCCAGCGCCTCCGCCGCCGACCGGGTGGTAGAGGAGATCCGCGCTGCCGGGGGCAGCGCAATCGCCAACCATGATTCGGTCAGCCATGGCGCGCGCATCGTCGAGCAGGCCCTGGACAGCTTCGGCCGGGTCGATGTAGTGGTGAACAATGCCGGCATCCTGCGTGACAAGACCTTCCACAAGATGGACGACAGCGACTGGGAGCAAGTCTATCAGGTGCATGTCGAGGGGGCTTACAAGGTCACCCGCGCTGCCTGGCCGCACCTGCGCGAGCAGAACTGGGGGCGGGTGATCTTCACCGCTTCCACCTCCGGCATCTACGGTAACTTCGGCCAGGCCAACTACGGCATGGCCAAGCTGGGCCTGTACGGGTTGACGCGTACCTTGGCAATCGAAGGGCGCAAGCATGGCATCCTGGTCAACGCCATCGCCCCCACGGGTGGCACGCGGATGACCGAAGGACTGATCCCGCCCCAGGTGTTCGAGCGGCTCAAGCCTGAGCTGGTCAGCCCACTGGTGGTGTACCTGGGCAGCGAGCAGTGCCAGGGCACTGGCGAGCTGTTCGAAGTGGGTGGCGGCTGGGTGGGCAAGGTGCGCTGGGAGCGTAGCCTGGGGGTAGGCTTCGATCCTCGCGAAGGTTTTACCCCGGAACAGGTGGCGGAGAACTGGGCACGGATTGGCGACTTCGATGGAGCGGTACACCCGCAAGACAGCTTGCAGGCGCTGCAGCAGATGATGGCGAATTTGCAGAAGTATCCGCTGGGCTGAGCTTTGTACTACCTGTGCTGGCCTCTTCGCGGGCTTGCCCGCTCCCACAGTGATATCACCAAACCTGAGGGCAGTGATTCCCTGTGGGAGATCACCCAGCCCTTCCGGGCTGCGCTGTCGCGCAGCAAACATGAGATGTACGGCTTCAGTTCTGCAGCAGCGCTGACATTTTGAAAAAGA